>CASDPP010000006.1 GCA_949282725.1 uncultured Mycoplasmataceae bacterium | reverse complement strand
TGCTAAAATATTTATATAAATATCAAATTATGAAAAAAATCAAAACAATTAACAAACTATTAAGTTCATTAACATTATTAAGTCCATTAGCAGGTATTGGATTTAATAATCAATATCAAAATACACAAAAAGTTCTTACTGGTAATAGTAATAACTCATCAAATAATTATGTTAGAACAAATGCAGAACCAGTACGAATGGGCGATATTTGAGTGACTGTAGATAATTCAGACCCCACAATTATTACTGGTTATTCATCTGGAACAGGCACATTAGAAGTGACTTCAGATATTACTAAAATAGAGAGGATGGCTTTTTATCGAAGAGATAATATCACTTCATTAGATTTATCACAAGCCACAAGTTTAACTACTATTGGAAATGATGCTTTTCAGGAGTGTGAAAACTTAATTGGAAATATTACAATTCCATCTAGTGTAACAAGTATTGGTAATCAAGCTTTTGATGGTTGTCGATTAACAGGAAATTTAGTGATTCCATCTAGTGTGACAAGCATAGGTGATTATGCTTTTGCTAATACAAGTTTTACAGAAATATCAATTGATTCTTCAAATCTAAATTACTGTTTAGCAACAAACTTAGGTTCTGATGCATATGTTGTATTATCAGGAACAGATGGAACATGAAATGATGATTCTAAAGCAGCTGGAAAATTAGCTTGTGGAAAACTAATTATTCCATCTAATATAACACAAATACAAGCTAGTGTTTTTTCTGATACAAACATCACCTCACTAGATTTATCTAATGCCACAAGCTTAACTACTATTGGAGAAAGTGCATTTAATGATTGCTTAAATCTAACAGGAGATTTAGTAATTCCATCTAGTGTGACAAGTATTGGAAATCGAGCTTTTGATGACACAAAAATCACCTCACTAGATTTATCACAACCCACAAGTTTAACAAGTATTGGAGATAATGCTTTTCTATTTTGTTCAAACCTAACAGGTAATATAACAATTCCATCTAACATGACAAGCATTGGAATTTCTGCTTTTTTTCATACAAACATTACCTCATTAGATTTATCTAATGCTACAAATTTAACTACTATTGGAAAAAGTGCTTTTTCTGGTTGTAGAAATCTAACAGGAAATTTAGTGATTCCATCTAGTGTGACAAGTATCAGTTATTCAACTTTTGCTTATACAAATATTAGCTCATTAGATTTATCTCAAGCAACAAGTTTAACTACCATTGCAAGTTATGCTTTTGATGCTTGCACAAACCTAACAGGAGATATAGTGATTCCATCTAGTGTGACAAGTATTGGTCAAGAAGCTTTTGTTAATGTTACTTTAGATAATCTATATTTTTTATCAGAAACACAACCGTCATTCGGTGTAGATTGACAACCAACAGTAACAGGTAAAATATATGTTCCATCAGAACAAGCAAAACAAGCATATTTAAGTGCAGAAAACTTCAGTTTTAATGAAGATCAAATAGAAATTGGTTTACCACCAGAACCAACTCCAAAAAAATCAAATACAGGATTAATTTTAGGTTTGGTATTTGGCTTAGGTATTTTAATTATTTTAGCAACAGGATTCGGAATTTGATATTTCACTAAAAAGAAAAAAAGATAGTTAAAAAAATAGAAAAAAAATAGGGATTAATCCCTATTTTTTTCTATAAATAGGCATTGACATACATCTAGCTGATCCCATACCTAAAGACAATTGGTTTCCTGAAAAAGCAATTACTTTTATACCATTCTTTTTTAATTCATTAATTGTTTTTTTGTTACGATCATAACCTATAACAACACCAGGTTTTATAGTTAAAAAATTTGTTGCATCAAAATGCGTTTCAATATCAACAGATAATTTAGAGTAATTACCAGCAACAGGAATTAACGTAACTTTTTTGCCAATCATTTTTTCTAACATATCTTTTAATGAAGAATTAATTCATTTGCTTTTAATAATTTTATTTTCTAAATTTATTTCAAAGAATTTTAATTCTTTTAAAATATTTGGAGAATAAATAAATTTATCATAATCAACCATTGTTAACCATGTATCTAAATGCATCAAGTTACTCATTTTAGGAACATTCACACAAATAATCTTTTTGAAAGAATGATTTTGATCCTTAATTTTTTTAGCTATTTTTAAAATAGCATCTTTTGAAGTTCTTTCAGAAATACCGATCATTAAGATATCTTTATTAATGATAAAAATATCTCCACCTTCTATTGGATAAGAAATATTTCTATCAATATATTTAGTACAATTTTTGTAATCAGGATGATTTGAAAAAATAAAATCATAAATTAAAGTTTCTCGTTGTCTAACATAATATTTCATATTATTAATAGTTAAACTATTACCTATACAAGTAAACGAATCTCTTGTAAAATACATATTAGGCATTGGATCAGTTAGCAAAATATCATTTTCTTTATTTATTTTTAACTCTTTTGTTGAAATCCCTGTTACAATTTTTTCAAATATATTTTCTTTTTTTGTTTTCTTTAAAAAATTAAAAAGAATTTTTTGGTATTTTTGATTTGAAATTTTTGATTCTTTTATAAATTCGTTGAAAAAACTATCTAATGTTTTTTGATTTACATTTTTTATCGTTTGATTAAATAGATCTTTTACATAAACAACTTTTACACCGTTTTCTTTTAATTTCTTAACAAAATTATCATGTTCTTTTTGTGCTTCAGATAACTCGATAATAGCACTAAATAAAAATTTTTGCATGTTTGTTGGAGAAACAAACAGTAATTCATTTCCTGGTCTATGAACAATAACTTCTTTTAAGTTTTCTATTTCACTATAAACAGAAATCGAAGATTTATTTTTCATATGAAAATATTTCTTAAACTAATTATACATAATTAGTTAATTATTTTGTTTTTCTTTTTTTTTAAAATATAATACTCTCATGGAAATAGCATTAATCCCATCTAGCGCTAAAGTTTTAAATTCAATAAATTACACTAAGAATACTTTAATAATTTTAGGACAAGATTTTTTTTCTACAAAGACAAATTATTTTTTTTCTAACAAAGAAATTAAAAATCTTTTAAGCAAAACAAAAAACATAGCAATATTAATAAATAGATATTTTTTCGAATCCGAATTAAAAAAATTAGAAAAATATTTACTTTTTTTGAAAGATATTGGGATTAAAAAAATATTATTTACAGATTTTGCAGTAGTTGAAATATGTCATCAAAAAAAAATAAAATTTGAATTAATATTTTTTCACGAAACTCTTGTTACTAATTATGGCCAATTTGATTTTTATAAAAAAAATAATATTTCAACAGTTTTTTTATCACCAGAATTAAATTTAAAAGAAATAAATGAAATTCAAGAAAAGAAAAAAAACATGAAATTAATGATTCAATGTGCAGGATATAGTTTTATGTTTGAATCTAAATGAAAAATTATAAGCAACTATAACAAAGAATATAAGAAAAACATTCCAATTAATAAAAAATTATTCCTAAAAGAAGAATCAAGAAGCTTTCCTAACTATATATTTGAATCAAAGTTTGGTACTTATATTTATTCTTCATATAATATTTCTCTTTTAAAAAAAATAAAAGAATTAAAAAATATTGATTATTTATTAATTGATTCATTTATGCATGACGATACATGAACAAAATATACATTTCATATTTTTCATGAAGCTATTAAAAATTGTAATAGCAAGACAAAATTAAATAATTTATTTAATGAATATAAAAAAATTAATAATAAAGAATTAAATTCTGAAGGATTTTTAGGTAATGTATCTGATTTACCATATTTAAAAAACAATGATCAAAAATAAGATAGAATTATTAGCTCCAGCAGGAGATATATTAAAGGCAAAAATAGCTATAGATTTTGGTGCTGATGCTGTTTATTTAGGTGCTAAAACGTTTTCCCTTCGTGCTAAAGCTGGTAATTTTAATGATCAAGAATTAATAGATATTATTAATTATGCTCATAGTAAAAAGAAAAAAGTATATATTGTAATTAACATTATTTGTCGTAACGATCATGTTAAAAATTTTAGTAAATTTATTAAAAAAATTATTTCATATAAACCAGATGGATTTATATGTGCAGACCCATTTATTATTAATTACCTTAACAAAATGAAAATTAATATTCCAATTCATGTTTCTACACAACTTTCAACAACTAATTCATTAGCGGCTAAATTTTATGCAAGAAACAACTGCCAAAGAATTATTAGTGCTCGGGAAGTAGGTTTTAACGAATTAAACAACATGATAAAAAATACAAAAAACATTGTTGAAATAGAATATTTTATTCATGGAGCTGTATGTATATCTTATTCAGGAAAATGTATGTTATCTAACAATTATACTTTGAGAGATTCTAATATTGGTGGTTGTGCTCAATCGTGTAGATGAAAATATAAGATTTATGATGATAAAAAAAATTATGCTAATAATTTTTCTATGTCAGCAAAAGATATGAGTTATTTAACTAACTTAAATAAATTATTAAAAACAGATCTTTGTTCAATGAAAATTGAGGGTAGAATGAAAACAGAATATTATTTAGCAACAGTTGTAAATGCCTATAGAAAAGCTATTGATGAATATCATAAAACAAACAAAATTAATATTAAGAAATATTTATATGAACTTGAATATGTTAAAAATAGAGAGATTAGTAAAGCATGATTTGATGGAAATCCAACAAATAACCAAATGATATATTATGATCAATTAAAAACTGTAAATCAGCTTTTTGCTTTTACTATCACTAAAAAAAATAGTGAAATTGAATATGAAATTATTAGTAGAAATAAATTTAATATTAATCAAGTTTTTGAAATAATTGGTCCTAAACATGAAACAATCAAAATAAAAATTAAAAAAATTTTTAATTTAAATAAAAATGAAGAAGTAAGCGTTATTAATGTTCCGTTAACAAAATGTATAATTAAGTTACCAAAAAAAAATAAACTAGATGTAAATGATATTGGAAGAATAGTTAAAAGTTAGTTATCTAATATCTAATTGAAAAAAATAACAGTTAAAATATTGTTAAGAAATGGAGAATTTTCCCTATTTTTTTACTACCCCTTGCGTTTTTTTTTTTTTTTTGTTAAAATATTTATATAAATCAAAAGAATATGAAAAAAATTAAAACAATTAACAAATTATTAAGTTCATTAACATTATTAAGCCCATTATCAGGAATCGGATTTAACAATCAATATGAAAACACACAAAAAGTTATTACTGAAAATAGTAATAATTCACTAAATAATCACATTGCAAGCCAAACTAATGCTCAAAGAGAAATGGGTGGTATTACTGTTAATGTTGAAGGAACAAGAATTACTGGCTATGTTTCAGGAACAGGAGATTTAGTGGTTGATTCTGATATTACTGAAATTGCTGCAAGCGCCTTTCAATCAAATTCAAACATCAACGGACTAGATTTATCTAATGCCACAAGATTAACTACTATTGAAAATCATGCTTTTTATAGTTGTTCAAGCCTAACAGGAGATTTAGTAATTCCATCTAGTGTAACAAGTATAGAGAATTATGCTTTTACTTATACTAGATTTACCTCATTAGATTTATCTCAAGCTACAAATTTAACTACTATTGGAGAGTGATGCTTTACTTATTGTTCAAGCCTAACAGGAAATTTAGTTATTCCTTCAAGTTTAACAAGTATTGGTGAAACAGCTTTTGCTGAAACAAACATTACCTCATTAGATTTTTCTAATGCTATAAATTTAACTGTAATAAATAGTTCATTTTGTTTTTGTTCGAATCTAACAGGTGACTTAAAATTACCATTAAGTATTAAAGAAATTTCACCTATAGCTGGAACCGAAGGAGGAGCTTTCGGGTCTACAAAAATTACATCAGTGAATTTATATGAATTAACAAACTTGACTATAATTGGAAGTTATTCTTTTGCTTCGAATAGTAAGTTAACTGGTGAAGTAATCATTCCGTCTAGTGTGACAGAAATACGAAGTAATGCTTTTAATTCTACAAATATTACCTCATTAGATTTATCTAATGCCACAAGTTTAACTACTATTAGAATTGGTGTTTTTGAAGGTTGCACAAATCTATCAGGAGATTTAGTGATTCCATCTAGTGTGACAAGTATTGCAGCGCGAGCTTTTTCTGGTGTTACTTTAGATAATCTATATTTCTCATCTAAAACCCCTCCAAAATTTGAAAATAAATGAAAGCCAACAATAACAGGTAAAGTTTATGTTCCATCAGAAGCAGCTAAAGAAGCATACTTAAAAGAAGATAATTTTGGTTTTGATGCTGATCAAATTGATTTATGAACACCACCAGAATCAAAATCTAATACAGGATTAGTTTTAGGTCTAGTATTTGGTTTAGGTATTCCAATTATTTTAGCAGCAGGATTCGGAATTTGATATTTTACTAAAAAGAAAAAAACAACAGTTAAAATATAGTTAAAAATAATAGGGTTTTTC
>CASDPP010000005.1 GCA_949282725.1 uncultured Mycoplasmataceae bacterium | reverse complement strand
GAAAAACCCTATTATTTTTAACTATATTTTAACTGTTGTTTTTTTCTTTTTAGTAAAATATCAAATTCCGAATCCTGCTGCTAAAATAATTGGAATACCTAAACCAAATACTAGACCTAAAACTAATCCTGTATTAGATTTAGATGGTTCTTGTGATACTACTACTTGATCTTCAGTGAAGCCAAAGTTTTCTGCACTTAAGTATGCTTGTTTTGCTTGTTCTGTTGGAACGTATACTTTACCTGTTACTGTTGGTTGTCAACTTTCTCCAAATGTTGGTGAAGTTTCAGATTTAAAAATTAAATTACTTTCTAAAGTATCATTAAGAAAAACTTTAGTTCCAATATTTGTCACACTAGATGGAATTACTAAATCTTCTGTTATATTATTTATAATAGAGGAAAAAGCATAATTTTCAATAGTTGTTAAACTTGTCGCTTGTGATAAATCTAATGAGGTAATGTTTGTTCCGTTAAATGCATATTGGCCTACAACTGTTACACTAGATGGAATTGTTATATTACCTGTTAGATATTCACAAAAACTAAAAGTTTCTCGTCCAATAGTAGTTAATCTTGTTGCTTGAGATAAATCTAATGAGGTAATGATTGTGAAATTAAAAGCAGCTTCTCCAATACTTGTTACATTAGATGGAATCACTAAATCTCCTTTTAAATTATCACATTCTGAGAAAGCTGATTTTCCAATGGTAATTAAACTTGTTGCTTGAGATAAGTCTACTGATGTGATATTAGTATTCGTGTCAAAAGCATTATCAGCAATTTTAGTAATGTCAGAATCTACTATTAATTTACCTTCACCTGATGAAGATACAAATCCAGTAATTGTTGTTCCTTCAATAGTAACTGTAATATCTCCCATTTGTTTTTGTTCATTGGTTTGATTTGCAACATAGTTAATTAATGAATTATTACTATTTTCAGTAATAACTTTTTGTGTGCTTTGATATTGTGAATTAAATCCGATTCCTAATAAAGGACTTAATAATGTTAATGAACTTAATAATTTGTTAATTGTTTTTATTTTTTTCATATTCATATTTTAATGTTTTAATATTATATTATAATAATTTGTAATAATGAAAAAAATATACAAAGTTAATAAATATATAGATCATACAAATTTGAAACAATTTGCATCAGAAAAAGATATTTCTAATTTATGTGATGAAGCAATAAAATACTCTTTTTTTTCTGTTTGTGTTAATCCTGATTATGTAAGCTTTTGTAAAAATAAATTAAAAAATACAAATGTTAAAATTTGTACAGTTATTGGCTTCCCGTTGGGTTCAAATACTACTGAAACAAAAATCTATGAAACAAAAGATGCTATTAAAAATGGCGCTGACGAAATGGATATGGTTTTAAATATTTCATGACTAAAACAGAAAAAATTAACAAAAGTCATTGATGAAATTAATGAAATTAAAAAAATATGTAAAAATAAAATTTTAAAAGTAATTATTGAAACATGTTTATTAACTAAAAATGATATTATTAATGCTTGCAAGTGTATTAATAAATCAAAAGCTGATTTTATAAAAACATCAACTGGTTTTTCAACAGGTGGAGCAAAAATTGAAAATATTAAATTAATGAAAATGCATTTAGATAAAACTAAGTTAATTAAAGCATCAGGTGGAATTAAAACCAAAGAACAAGCTCTTGAGTTTATTAAGTTAGGAGTTAAAAGAATCGGAACATCTAATGGTGTTGAAATTATAAAATAGTTGATGAATATTCTAGAAATAATTGAAAAGAAAATAACAAAAAAAAGTTTGACAGAAAGTGAAATACAATATTTTATAAATGAATATTGTATTAACAAAACTATTCCAGATTATCAAGCAAGTGCTTTGTTAATGGCGATTAATATTAATGGAATGGATGATGATGAAACATATTGATTAACTAAATCAATGTTAAATTCAGGACAAATTATTAATTTCAATTTAAAAAATGTAATTGATAAACATTCAACTGGTGGAGTTGGAGATAAAATCACTCCAATTCTTTCGCCTCTTTGTGCTGCAAAAGGAATTAATGTTGCTAAAATGTCAGGAAAAGGACTTGGACATACAGGAGGAACAATTGATAAATTAAATTCTATTGGAGTGAAAACGGATTTATCAATTGATCAATGCAATAAAATTATCAAAAAAAATCATGTTTTTGTTTCATCACAAACTAATAAAATAGCTCCAGCAGATAAAATATTATATGATTTGAGAAACGCTACTTCCACTGTTAATTCGTTACCATTAATTGCCTCTTCTATCATGTCAAAAAAATTATCAATCGATTCAAAATATATTTTTATTGATGTAAAAATTGGTGATGGTGGTTTTTGTGAAAATTTACCAAAAGCAGAACAATTAAGTAAAATCCTAATTAAACTTGGTAAAAAATTTAATCGGAAAGTTATTGTTCATATAACTAATATGACTCAACCTTTAGGTAAAGCAGTTGGTAATGCTATAGAAATGAATGAAGTAATTTCTTTTTTAAATAATCAATTTGATTCAAAAGAACTAAAAGATTTAATATATGAATTTGTCGCTGACATATTTGTAACTTTAAAAGTATCAAAAACAAAAAAAGATGCTTATAAAGAAATAGATAATTTGATAAAATCAAAAAAAACATTAAATTGTTTTTATCAATGAATAGTTTCACAAGGAGCTATTAAATCTAATGTTATCAATAAAAAATATTGAAACCCAAAATATAAAGTTGAAATAAAAGCAAAAAAATCAGGATACATAAAATATATATCTGCAAAAGAAGTTGGATTAGTTTCATTTGAATTAGGAGCTGGTAGGGTTAATAAAAATGATCCAGTAGATTATCAGGCGGGAATTTGATTAAATAAAACATATAACGATAAACTAAATATTAATGATACTATTGCCACACTGTATTCATCTAAAAAAATTAATAAAGAAATTATTAAAAAATTTGAGGATAATATCTTAATATCAAATAAAAAATTTTCTCCACAAAAAGTAATTGTAAAAGTGATGAAATAACTATGAAAAATATTTACAATATTTTAAAAAAAGAAATTAAAAAATCTTATTCAGTATATTCAAATTTTGCTACATGTGCTTTAGTTGAAACAGATAAAGGCTCTTTTATTGGAATAAATATTGAAAATTCTTCTTATTCTTTAACAGTTTGTGCTGAAAGAGTTGCAATATTCAATGCAATAGCTAATGGAGCAAAAAAATTCAAATGTTTGTATTTATTAAGCAATTCAAGAAGAAACGATATTATTCCTTGTGGTGCATGTTTGCAGGTTATGTCTGAATTTTTTAATTCAAATACACCAATTATTGTTTTTAATAGTTCAGGAAAATCTAAACAATATGAATTTAAAGATTTATTAAAAATAACTTTTACAAAAAAGAACTTATCTAAATAACTATGAATAAAATTTATCAAGACTGATTAAAATCATATAAAGTATCTATACAAGATAAAAACATCATGAAAAAAATGTCACCTGAAATGATAAATAATTATTTCAGTGATCACCCTTTAAGTTTTGGAACTGCTGGGATTAGATCAACCATGGGTCCTGGAACAAGACAATTAAATGAATTTGTTTATACACAATTTGTTTTTGGATATGCAAAATATCTTATATCTGTTAACAAAAAAAATCTTGTCATAGTAGGACATGATAATCGAAAAAATTCTGATAAATACTGTTTGTTGGCTGCAAAAATTCTTAGTTCATTTGGTATTAAAGTTTTACTATTTAATAAAAATAATTTAATGCCAACTCCAATAATTTCTTATGTAATAAGAAAACTAAAATGTTCTGGTGGAATCATTATTACTGCTAGCCATAATCCAAAAAACTATAATGGATTTAAAGTATATAACCCTGATGGTGGGCAAATTTTACCAGATGTTGCAAACAAAATACAAAAATTAATGCCAAAAAATAAAGATCTTTTAAATCTTGAATGAAAAGAAAAGAAAAATTTAATTTCATATTTAAATGATGATGTAGTTAATTCTTATTTTATTGAAGCAAAACAAGCTATTGTTAATAAGAAGATATTATCAATTAATAAAAAATATCCAATTGTTTTTACAGGACACCATGGTACATCGTGTAAATTATTACCAAAATTCATGAAATTATTAAAATTTAATATTAAACCATACCAAAAACAATGTTTTTATAATTCTGATTTTGTTAACTCAAAAATTTCTAATCCAGAAGATATTAAATCATTTGATGATTCAATTAAATACGCAAATTCAATAAAGTCTGATTTTATTATTGGTATTGATCCTGATGCTGATAGAATGGCAGCGCTAATCAAAAAAAATAACATATGAAGATTAATTTCAGGAAATGAAATGGGAATTATTTTTACTTACTATAAATTAAAACATTTATCAAAATCAATCAAAAATAAATTTATTATTTCTTCATATGTATCAAATAATTTAATTGATAATATTGCAAAGCAATATTCTTGTCAAGTATATCGAACAGGAACGGGATTTAAATGAATGGGGGCATTATTAAGTAAATATTGTAAACAAAAATATTTTGTTTTAGCTTTTGAAGAAGCAATTGGTGCTTTATGTACAACTATTAATCGTGATAAAGATTCTTTTACTGCTTCAGCATTAGCATCTGAGATATATTATGAATATAAAAACAAAAGAATGGATTTTATTGATATTTTAGAAAAAGAAATATATCCTAAATTTGGTTATTGATTTGGTGAAACTTATTCTCACACATTTAAAGAATTGAATTGAAAATCAATTATTCAACAAAAAATGGATTTTTTAAAAAAATATAAAAGAAAAAAAATAGGTACTTTCAATATAAAAAAAATATTGTGAAATACTAAAGGAGATTGTTTGGATTGAATTTTAGATGGAAATTCATGAATTCGTTTTCGTGCATCAGGAACTGAACCAAAATTTAAGATTTATTTTAATTTATATGGAAAAAACAAATCAGATGGTTTATTAAAATTTGAACAAACAAAAAAAGAAATGCTAAAGATTATTTTTTAGCATTTTTATCTTCTAACATTCTTACATATGCTTGATATGCTGTAATGTATGAAAGTTTAATGACATCTGATGCAACTGCTCCTCTACTTAAATCATTAACGGGACGATCTAAACCAATTAAAATAGGTCCAATAGCTTCAAACTTCCCCATTCTTTGAGCAATTTTATATCCAATATTACCTGCATCAATATTTGGATAAATATAAATTTTAGCATTTGTTTCTCAATATAATTGAGGAACTTTTTTAACCATCACTTCATGACAAAAAGCAGCATCAAATTGAATTTCGCCAAAAATTTGAAAATCATTTAATTCAATATCTTGTCTTAATATTTGATAAGCTTTTCTTACTTTATCAACAGACTCTCCAGCACCTGAACCTGCTGTTGAATAACTTAATAAAGCTACTTTTAAATTTTTACATGAAATAACATCTCTTGCAAAAAAACTAATCATTTTAGCAATTTGTGCAAGTTCTTCAGCATTTGGATATAAATTAATAGCCGAATCACCCATTACATATCTTTCTTCACCTTTTTCTAAAACAAAAGCACTAGTAACTAAACGATATCCTGGTTTAGTTTTAATAATTTGTAAAGCAGGTTTCAATGTGTCTTTTGTTGTATATTCTATACCACAAATTTCACAATCTACTTTTTGCATTTTTACTAAAATACTTGCTAAATAATTTGGTTGTTTAACTAATTCTTTTGCTTGATCAATGCCTAGTCCTTTATCTTTTCTTAACTTATATAAAAATTCACTATATTCAGATAAATCTTGAGTTTCAATAATAATGTGTTCATGTTTAAAATTTTTAGGAACTTCGTTTTGTGTTCTAAAAATTAATACTGGTTTTGCTATTTTTGATTGAGCAATAGCATCTGCTGTTTTTTGAATTTCACAAGATCAGCCTTCTGCATAAACAATTTTAGGTACGAAATGTGTTTTTGAAAGTTTTTCTTTTAATTGATCAACAAAGCTCATATAATAAATTATACTTATTTATCTCAATATGAGTTTAACAAAAGCAATTTTCCCCGGCAGTTTTGATTCTATTCATAAAGGACATATTGATATTATTAAAAGAGCTAGCAAGTTATTTGATGTTTTATATATTGTTGTATCAATTAATACTGATAAAAAACAATCAAATTTAGAAAAAAGATTTTTAGAAGTAAAAGATAAAATTAAATCACTAAAACTTAAAAATGTTTTTGTTGAAAAAAATAATTCATTAACTGTTGATTTTGCTAAAAAATATAAATGTCAATATTTAGTAAGATCTATTAGAAATGAACTTGATATGAAATATGAAATCGATTTAGCACAAGCAAATTATTATTTAAATAATAAATTAGAAACAATATTTTTTGTTTCTGATCCGTTATTAAAAAAGATTTCATCAACTGGGATGAAATCTATTTCCAAAACTATTAAGCAATTAAAAAAATAATTATTTTTCTTTTACAAGCATTAAAATTGCTTCTTCGGTGTTATCGCCTCTTCTTTTACCTAATTTTAATACTCTAGTGTATCCACCTTTACGAGTTTCTTGAGATTTAGCATAATCGTAGATTTTTTTAATTAATTGATCTAAACTACAATCTTTTGTTTGTTTAATGATTGCTAAAATTGCCCTTTTAGAAGCTAGTGTGTTTTGTTTAGCTAAAGTAACAACTTTATCAACATGTTTTTGAGTTTCTTTTGCTTTAGTTAATGTTGTAGTAATTTTACCATAAGAAAACACGTCACTTACTTGTTGACGAATAATCATTTTTCTTCACGCTGTTGTTTTACCTTCTTTATTAATATATGACATAACTATTCATCCTTAAATTTCAATCCGTATTCAGATAATTGTTTTTTAATTTCTCTTAATGATTTTTTACCTAAATTATTAATTTTTTCAACTTCTGCTTTAGTTAAATTAGTTAATTCTTCAATTGTTTGAATACCTGATTTTTTTAAACAATTGTAACTTCTTACTGATAAGTTCAAATCTTCAATTTGAATTGATAATGTATTTGCTTTCTTTTGTTGAATTTCTTCATTAACAATTGATAATTGTTTAATTGTTTCATTTAAATCAAGAATTGGGTTTAAATGTTCAACTAATATCTTAGTTGCTAAAATAACTGCATCTGTTGCATTAATTGATCCGTTTGTTGTAACTTCAATTGTTAAAGCATCATTAGTTACAGTTTTAGAAGATTTGTGATCAGCAACTGAATAACCTACTTGAATAATAGGAGAGAAATTTGAATCTGTCGCAATTACTGATAATGTATTAACCATTTCTCTATTTTCACTAAATGTTTTAAATCCTCTACCTCTTGTAGCATAGATGTCTAGTTTAAATGTTGTTTTAGGATCAGTAATTTCACAAATATATAAATCTTTATTTAAAATTTCAAATCCAGCAGGAGCTTCAATATCTTTTGCACTAACAACACCGGCACCTGATTTATTAATTTTTAATGTTGGTCATTGTTCAAGTTTTAAAGAAGCTAATTCTTCATCAGAATAAGAAGATTCACTAATTTTAATCACTAAATTTTTTAAGTTTAAAATGATTTGATTAACATCTTCTTTAATACCTTTTAATGCTTGAAATTCATGAGTAACATTTGGAATTTTAATAGCAAACATTGCTGAACCAGGAATACTTGAAAGTAATGTTCTTCTTAAAGCATTACCTATTGTAATACCAAAACCTTTTTGTAATGGTACTATTTCAAATTTAACGTGGTTTTCGTTGTTGTTTTCTAGTGTTGGTTTAATTTCATATTTTAAAAACTTTTCCATATTTCTCCTCTCTATTAATTATATTTATTATCTTGGTTTTTTTGGTGGCTTACAACCATTATGTGGAACCGGTGTAGCATCTTCTAATTCAGTAACATTAATTCCTGTTGCAATAATTGATCTAATTGCTGTATCTTTTCCTTGACCTATTCCATTAACTATTATTTTAACTGATTTTAATCCTAGGTCTGTTGCTTTTTTTAAAGCTGCTGTAGCTGCTAATCCTGCAGCATAAGGTGTTGATTTTTTAGATCCTTTATAACCAATTGATCCACTTGAAGCTCAAGAAATAACATTTCCTCTTTCATCTGCTACTGAAATAATTGTATTATTTGATGTTGAATGAATGTATACATTTCCATTCAAACTAGATAATTTTTTTTTCTTTTTAGATTTTGTTTTTGTTGTTGTTTTTTTAACTGTTTTTTTTGCTGTTGCCATATTAATTTATTATTTTGTTTCCACTTTTTTGTTTGCAATTGTTTTTCTTGGACCTTTTCTTGTTCTTGCATTAGTTTTTGTTCTTTGTCCTCTTGTTGGTAGACCTCTACGATGTCTTAATCCTCGATAACTACCAATTTCCATTAATCTTTTAATGTTCATTGCTTCAATTCTTCGAAGATCACCTTCAATTGTTAATTTAATAGCTACTTCTCTGATTGCTGCTAATTCTCTTTCATCTAATTCACTAATTCTTTTTTCTGGATCAATGTTTGCTTCTTTACAAATTTTCTTTCCTAAAGAAATACCAATACCATAAATATAAGATAATGAATAAGGAACTTTTTTATTATTTGGAATATCTACACCTAAAATTCTTGCCATAATTATCCTTGTCTTTGTTTATGTTTAGGGTTTTTGCAAATAACCATTACACGTCCGTTTCTTTTAATAATTTTACAATCTTTACAAATTGGTTTTATTGATGCTCTAACTTTCATATTTATTTTTAATGACGATATACAATTCTTCCTCTTGTTAAGTCGTATGGGCTAAATTCTACTTCTACTTTATCTCCTTGTAAAATTTGAATTCTTCTTAGTCTCATTTTTCCAGATAAACTTGCTAATGTTTCAGCTCCTGTTTCTAATAAAACTCGATAAGTACTATTGTTTAATACCTCTTTTACTGTCCCATTTACTTTTATTGAATCGTTATTTGCCATTAATTTAGTTTTTGTTCCTTTCTAATATACTATATTTTTTATTTAATTATATATATATTTTATATATTTTTTAAAAAAAATCAAATTATTTAGTTAAAACTTCACATCCATCAGAAGTAATTAAGACCATATGTTCTCAATGACAAGTTAATTTTTTGTTTGCTGAACTAACTGTTCATTGATTCTTTGAATCTATTATGTATTGATCACTTTCTGTCATAAACATTGGCTCAATACAAATGATCATATCTTTAATTAATTTTGCATTTCCTTTAGAAGTAGGATAATTAAAAATTAATGGATCTTCATGCAAATGATTACCGCATCCATGTCCTGCAAAATCTTTCACAACTTGATAACCTGTTTCATTAGCAACTTGATAAATTTTTTTAGCTATATCATTAACTGTTATTCCGGGTTTAATTATTTTAATTGCTTCATCTAATGCTTTTTTAGTTGCTTCATTAATTTTAATTGCTTCTTCATTATTTGATGGTTCAACTATTACGCTAAAAGCAGCATCACAATAATAACCATCATAAGTAACGCCCACATCAAAAGTAACTAAATCATTTTTTTTTAATCGATAATCTGAGGCAATTCCATGAATTAATTCTTGATTTACTGAAATACAAATATAACCAGGAAATCCTTGATAATTATGAAATGATGCCGTCGCATTATTTTTTGTGATTACTTCGTTTGCTAAATTATCTAAAAATTTTAAAGAAACATTTGGTTTAGTATTTTTAATTAATGTTTCTCTTACTTTTTTTCAAATTGCACAAGATTTTTTAATTTTGATAATTTCTTTTTCTGATTTTAAATATATTGACATGAAATTATTTATTTAAAAATTCTTTGATTTTATTTAATGATTGTTCATTGTTCAAACTTACATTTGAATCAATTGTCAACATAATGTTTTTTTGTTTGTAAAAATCAATTAATGGACTAGTTTGTGATTCAAAAACACTAAATCGATTTTTAATTGATTCTAAATTATCATCTTTTCTTTGAATCAATGTTTCTTTATCAAAATTACATTTATTTGAAACAATTGGTGGATTAAAATAAATGTTATAATTTGCGCCACATTTAGGACACATTCTTCTTCCAATAATTCTCTTTGTTGCAATATCCTCAGCAACATCTAATAAAAGTACTTTTTTTGTGATATTTTTGAAGTTGTCTTCTAGATATTGTGCTTGATTAATTGTTCTTGGATAACCATCTAATAAAATTTTTTCAGAACTATGATTTTTAATATAAGAACCAACTAACTGATTAGTAAGTTCATCATTTACTAAACTACCTGAAGAAATAATATCTTTTATTTTTATTCCAATTGGCGTTTTTTGTGAAATCGCTTCACGAAACATATCACCTGTTGATAAATGAATGTAATTGTCTTTCTTTAAAATGTTTGCTAGTGTTCCTTTCCCGCTGCCAGGAGCTCCTAATAAAATAACTATCATAATCCTATTGTATCATTATTTTTGTTTGCATTCTTAATTTTGTTTTTTGAAATGTTATACCCACTTGTTGTTGAAGCTGATTTAATTGAATATCATAATTCAATTGCTCCTGAAACAATAATTATAATACTTGTTCCTCCAAGTGAAACACCCATTGATATCCCTGTAATTATTGACAAAGCATAAGGGGCAACTGCTACAAGAGCTAAAAATGGCGCACCAATTCAATTAACTCTTCATAATATTTTAGAAATATGTTTTTCAGTATCTTCACCGTTTTTGATTCCGGGAATAAATTTATTTGATTTTTCAAAATTTTCTGCCATTTGTTCAGGATTAATTTGAACATAAGAATAAAAGAAAGAGAAAAAAATAATAAAGAACGCATAAATTACTAATCCTCATCATGAAGATAATGAAAACACTTGTTGAATTGATCATTTAGCTGATCCTTCTGGTAAAAATTGAGCAATAGTTGCTGGAATAGTAATCAATGAAGATGAAAAAATAACTGGTACAACTCCTGATGGATTCAATTTAATTGGTAAAAATGAAAGTTCATCCACTTTTTGTGTAAAACCTTGTCCTGTTTGTTGAACAGGGATTTTTCTAACAGCTGCGTTCACAAAAATAATTGAAATAAATAAAATAATGTAAAACAAAATATATGCTAAAAATGTTAATCCAACAACTAAATTATAAGCATTAGAATCAGGATTAATTTTTGAACCAATAGTATTAAATGCAAATCTAAAATCAGGAATAATTGATCCTACAATACCTGATAAGATTAATAATGTAATACCATTACCAACACCTCTTTTAGTAATAATATCTCCTAAAAAAATACATACAAATGTACCCCCTAAGAAAATTAGTAAAATTGACATTATTTCTCCGGCATTTAATGCATTTAAAGAATCTTTACCGAAAATAGAAATTGATCCTGATTCTGATGAATGGTTAGATAAAATACTTGAAAGTATTGCATAACCTTGAATTAAACAAAAAGGAATAGTTAAAAATCTTGTTAAGATTTCTAATTTTCTTTTTCCTCTTTCTCCAGTTTTTGCTAATTTAGACAAAGGAGGAATTAAATCACTAGATAACAGTTGGACAATAATTTGAGCAGTAATGTATGGGCTTACCCCCATAGCAAATAATGATAACTTGCTTAACCCACCACCAGCAAGCAAATTCATAATAGAAACAAATGAATTTCCTTGAGTTGAGTATCCAGCTGGTAAACTAATCCCTGGAATTGTTATTGATGAACAAATATGAAAAAATATTAATAATGATAAAGTAATAAAAATAGAAAAAATAACATCTTTATTTGTTACTATTTCTTTAGCTGTTTTTTTTCAAGATTTGTTCGTTTTTTTTTCCATGAATCTTATTTAATAATTACTTCGCCGCCAGCGTTTTTAACAATATCAATAATTGATTTAGATGCTTTATTTACCGTAATTTTAACAGGCTTTGTTAATTTTAAATCTTTACTTCCACCTATTAATTTAATTGGTTTTTTTACATCTTTAATTAACTTATATTGTTTTAGTGATTCTAATGAAAAATCTGTAATGTTAGATTTCACAATTTGACTTAATGTAATAACTTGATAATCATTAGAAAAATTGTAATTATTAAATCCTACTTTAGGTATTTTACGATATAAAGGTGTTTGTCCACCTTCGAACCCTAATCTTACTTTACCTGATTTACGAGCTTTTTGTCCTTTTGTACCTTTTCCTGATGTTTTACCAATTCCTGAACCAAAACCTCTCCCATAAGTTTTTCTTTTATGGTTTCTAGAACCTTTTTTATATGTAAGTGTGTTTAATTTCATAACTTCCTCTTATTATACTATAAACTCTTTAAGTCTTTATCTCTTAATCTTGCAATTGCTGCAGGATTTTTTTGTTGTAATAAACCATTAATTGTTGCTTGAACCATATTAGCTTTAGTGTTAGAACCTAAGTTCTTTGTATAAATATCTTTAATTCCTGCAAGTTCAATAACTGCACGAATAGCACCGCCAGCAACAATACCTGTACCAGGACGAGAAGGTTTAATTAAAACTTTAGATGCTGCGCTTCTACCAATTACTTCATGATAGATAGTGCCTTTTTTATTGAAGATAACATAGTTTAAATTGTTTCTTGCATTTTTTAATGCTTTTTTAATTGCATTTGGAACTTCTGTTGCTTTTCCTAATCCAAACCCAACTGAACCTTTTTTGTTACCAATAACTACTAATGCACTAAAACGCATTCTTCTACCACCTTTAGTGGTTTTTGAAATTCTTTTAATATTAACAACTTTTTCTTCGTACCCAACAAGAAAATTTTTAGGTCCTTTTTTACCTTTTTTGTTAAATCCTCTAACGCTTTTTTTAGATGTTAATCTATCATCTTGTTTCAAGTTTTCTTTTTTTTCTTCTACTGGTTTTGATACAGTAACTACTACTTCTTTTTGTTGTTTTTGTTCCATTATTTACCTCCTAAAATTTTAACCCTTCTTTTCTAGCTTCATCAGCTAATAATTTAATTTTTCCGTGATATTTATTTCCACCACGATCAAATACTACGTGATGAATTTCTTTTGCAATTGCTTTTTTAGCTATATCAGCTCCTACTTTAATTGCTGATTCTTTGTTTTTAGAATTCAATTTTAATTGTAATGTTGAAGAACTTACTAATGTTTTTCCTGATTGATCATCAATAATTTGACAAAAAATGTTAGCATTAGTTTTTGTTACAACTAATCTTGGTAATTTGTTATCAAATTTTTTTAATTTATTAGTAATTCTTTTATGTCTAATTTGTCTTTTAGATTTACGATCAATATTAATTTTTTTCATATTTTTTCTCCTTTACAATTATTTTTTAGCCCCTTCAGCTGTTTTACCAACTTTTCTAATAATTTGTTCATCATGATACATAATTCCTTTACCATTATATGGTTCAGGTTTTCTTTTTGATCTAATGTTAGCAGCAAATTCACCTACTAAAATTTTATCAATTCCTTGGATTGTTATTTCATTAACGGAAGGACATGTTACTTTTAATCCAGTAGGAATATCAAACACTATCGGGTGGGAAAAACCAATTGATAAGTTTAATTTATTACCTGAAACATTAGCACGATAACCTACACCTACAATTTTTAATTTCTTTTCATATCCTTTTTCAATTCCAACAATAGCATTATGAATGTTAGAGTTTATTGTACCATGAAACATTCTTGATTGTTTTTCATCATTTAAACGACTAACTTTAATATTATTTTCTACTTGTTCAACTTTAATAATGTTTGATGGATAAGGAACATTTAAAGAACCTGATGCACCAGAAATTTTAACATTATTTGGTTCAATTGTAATATTTACACCTTGTGGAATATTTAATAATTTATTACCTTTTCTTGACATACTATTTCTCCTTTATCATACATAAGCGATTACTTCGCCGCCCACATTATTTGTTCTTGCTTCTTTATCAGTAATGATTCCCATATTAGTAGAAACAATTGCAATTCCTAAACCATTTAATACTTTTGGTAATTTTTTAGATTCTTGATAAATTCTTAAACCTGGTTTAGAAATTTGTTTAATTCCATTAATACATGGCATTGAGTTTTTATATTTAAGAGTAACAATTGTAACTCTTTTTTTATTTTTCTTTCCTGCATTAACAATGTTATATGAATTAATATAACCTTCTTTTTTCAACACGTTTAAAATAGCGTTTGTAATATTACTTGTTACAATGCTTATTTCTTGTAGTTTTGCTCTATGAGCATTTTTAATTTTAACTATTAAATCTGCAATTGGATCAATATACATAATTTCCTCCTATCAACTAGCTTTTTTCACTCCTGGTATTTGCCCTTTATGAGCTAGTTCACGTAGACAAATTCTACATAAACCAAATTTTTTATAAACTGCGTGTACTCTACCACATCTTACACATCTAGTGTATTTACGTGTTGAATATTTTTGATATTTTTGTTGTTTGTTAATTAATGATTTTTTTGCCATATATTATTTTTTTCCTTTCTTTATTATTGGTAATCCCAATGCCAAGAGCAATGATAATGCTTCTTGGTCTTTTTTAGTAGATGTAACAAAAGTAATATCAAAACCTCTAATTTTTTTAATATCATCATAATTTATTTCTGTGAAGATGATTTGTTCTTTAATTCCCATTGTGTAGTTTCCTTGTCCATCAAATGAATTAGGATTTAAACCTTTAAAATCACGAATTCTTGGAATAGCAATATTAATTAGATTTTCTAAAAAGTTATACATAATATTTCCTCTTAATGTAACTTTAGCACCAATGTTTTGATTTTCACGTAGTTTGAAGGTAGCAATAGCTTTTTTAGATTTTGTTAAAATTGGTTTTTGACCCGTAATTAATTCTAATTCTTTATACACAGCTTCTAAAAGTTTTGGATCATTAGTAGCATCTCCTACACCTGAATTAATTACAATTTTTTCAAGTTTAGGAACTTGCATAACTGACTTGTAATTATATTCAGCCATTAATTTTTCTTGAGTTAATTTACGATATTTTTGTACTAAATTTTCCATAATTATTTACCTCCAATTTCTTTTTTGTCTTTTTTTGATATTCTAATTTTTTTGTTTTCTTTTGTTTTTATATAAGTTATTTTTGAAATCCCTCTAGCTGCTTTAGGGGCAATTAATGCTAATTTAGATAAATGAATTGGTGCTTCTTTAGTTTTAATTCCACCATTTTCACCATTAGCATCAGCTTTTTTGTGAACTTTAACAATATTTTGTCCTTCAACAATAGCTTTGTTTAATTTAGGAAACACTTTTAATACTGTTCCTTCTTTATTTAGATTTTTTCCTGATATGATTCTTACTTTATCGCCTTTTTTAATTCTATTCATATTTCCTCCAAATTCTATAACACCTCTGGTGCAAGAGAGATAATTTTAATAAATCCTTTATCTCTTAATTCTCTTGCAACTGGACCAAAAATTCTTGTTCCTCTTGGTGTTTTATCTTCCTTAATTAATACACAAGCGTTATCATCAAAACAAATTTTTGTTCCTGTATCTCTTTTTAAACCTTTTTTAGTTCTTACAATAACAGCTAAAAACATTTGTCCTTTTTTTACTTGACCATTTGGAATAGCATCTTTCACAGATACTTTAACAATATCTCCGATGTTAGCATATCTTTGTCTAGAGTTACCTAAAACTTTAATAACTCCTACTTCTCTTGCTCCTGTATTATCTGCAACGTTCATTCTTGTCATAAATTGAATCATAATTACCTCCTATTTTGCTTTTGTTATAATTTTTTGTAAACGATAAAATTTAGTTCTACTAAGTGGTCTTGTTTCTTGAATTCTTACAAAATCTCCTACTTTAGCTTCATTTTTTTCATCATGTACATGATATTTTTTATGTGAAACTACTTGTTTTTTATATAAAGGGTGTAAGAATTTTCTTTCTACATTAACAACAATTGTTTTGTTCATTTTTGTAGAAACTACATATCCATTAAATACTTTACGACGATTTCTTTCCATATACTATTTTCCTCCTGCGGTCTTTCTAATTTTTTGTGTTTTATTAACATTTGTTACTTTTTTAACTGGTATTTCTTTACTAATTGTTTTTGTTTCTGGTTTTGAAGCTACTTGTTTTTTTGTTTCGTGTTTTTTATTAGTTTTTGCTGTTTCTTGAATATTTTCAATACCAGCAATTTGATCAGTTATTGATTTTACTGTGTTATTTTTACGGTCATATAAAGTTACACCGTGTTTACCAAAAGTAATATCTACTTTTCGAGAATTTAAAACTGTCAAAGCTTGAGCAATTGTTTTTCTAATTTCTCTAATTTTATGAGTTTTTTCAATTTCTCCTACTGCAAATTTAAAACGTGACTCAAGTAATTGTAATTTTAGTTTTACAATGATTTCGCCAATTTGTTCATTTGTTTTCTTTTGTAATTCCTTAATCATGTTTTAATTCTCCTTTCTTAACTACTTTTGTTAAAACGTTTAGTTTATTTCCTGCTTTTCTTAAAGCTGTTTTCATAATTTCTTCACTTACACCAGCCATTTCAAACATTACTGTTCCTTTTTTAACTACTGCAACTCATTTTTCTGGGTTACCTTTTCCTGAACCCATACGTACTTCTAATGGTTTTTTAGTTAATGATAATTGTGGGAAAATTCTAATTCACATTTTTCCTGTTTTTCCTAAATGTTTAGAAATCACAACACGTGCTGCTTCAATTTGTTTATCACTTACTCAGTTTCCTGATTCTGCTAATAAACCATATTCTCCAAAAGCAACATATTTGTTTCCTTTTGCTTTTCCATCGTATCTAGTTCGATGTGGTTTACGATATTTAACTCTTTTTGGTTGCATCATAATTATTTTTCTCCTTTCTCATTAGTAGTTTTAGCTACATTAGATTGATTTTGTTCTGTTGGTGCTGGTTTGTGGAATTTGTTTTCATTTCTTTTTTTGTTTTGAAATGCAAAACCTTTTGATTCAAATTTAGGTCTAGGTAAAACAGAATTATTTAAACCTTTTTTAAAGATTAAACCTCTATTAATTCATACCTTAACACCAATAATTCCATAAGTAGTATGTGCTTCTTCAATTGCAAAATCAATATCAGCTCTTAATGTTGTTAATGGAATAATTCCTTTTGAATATCCTTCAGTACGAGCCATTTCAGCTCCCGCTAATCTTCCGGCAACAGATGTTTTAACACCAATAGCTCCACTACTCATAACTTTTGAAATAGCCATTTTTTGAGCATTTCTAAATGAAACACGGTTTTCAATTGCATCTGCAATTTCTCGAGCAATAATTCTTGCGCTTAATGATGAATTTTCATGAGCAATTACGTTAATAATAACATTTGTTTTTCTACCAACAATTTTATTAATTGCTAATTTAACAATTGGAATATTTGTTTCTTCTTTTCCTAAAATTATTCCTGGTTGACTACAATAAATAAATACAGTAATACTTTTAGCTGTTCTTTCAATTTCAACATTTGCGATTTGTGCAGTGTTATAAGTTTTTAATAAATATTTTCTAATTTTTTCATCTTGAACAATTCAAAGAGCTGTTTGTTTGTTGTCAGCAGCGATTCATCTTGAATTTCAATTTTTATTTATTCCATATCTTAAACCATTCGGATTAATTTTTCTTGCCATACTACTTATTTTCTCCTTTCATTACTTTTTGTTTTTTATTAGCTATTTTTTGTTTAATCAATGCTAAATCCTTTTGTTTTTCTTGAGGATCATCACTTAAAACAATAGTAATGTGTGAATGTCTTTTTCTAATTATATCTGCAGAACCTTTTGCTCTAGGAAGTGTCCTTTTATTTGTTCTTCCTTGACCTACAAATATTTGATAAATATATAATTTATCTGCTTGCATTGAATGGTTATTAGTTGCATTACTAATTGCTGAATTTAATAATTTTTTAATTTCGTAAGCAACTTTTTTATTAGTATGATCCAAAATGATAAGGGCTTCAGTAACTTTTTTGTTTCTGATTAAGTCAATTACTAATTTTACTTTTGATGAAGAACAATGAATGTTTCTTACTCTTGCTACTGCTTTCATTATTTACTACCTCCTGTTGCAGCTGCTGCTTTAGCATCTTCAGCTTTATTGTTTGAAGAGTGTTGTTTGAATACTCTAGTTGGAGCAAATTCACCTAATTTATGACCAACCATATCTTCTGTAACAAAAACGTTAATAAAATTTTTACCATTGTGTACACTAAAAGTTAATCCTACAAATTCCGGGAAAATCGTAGATTTTCTTGATCATGTTTTGATGATTTTTTTCTTTGGATCTGCTTTTGCTGCGTTTACTTTTTTTAATAATGATGCGTCTATAAATGCACCTTTTTTTGAACTTCTTGACATACCTTATTTACCCTTTCTTGTTCTAATTATTAAACTTGTTGAATGTTTCTTTTGTCTTCTTGTTTTAACACCCATGTGTCTTTTACCTCATGGTGTTCTTGGTGCGTCGTAACCAATAGATTGACGTCCTTCACCACCACCGTGTGGGTGATCATTTGGGTTCATAGCTGAACCTCTAACTGTTGGTCTAACACCAAGATGACGTGAACGACCAGCTTTACCAAGATTTACAATATTGTGATCTTCATTTGATACTAAACCAATAGTAACCCTTGAATTATTATTAATTTTTCTAATTTCTCCAGATGATAATTTAACAATTGTATATTCTCCTGTTTCGTCTTTACCTAATACTTGAGCAAATGATCCTGCTGAACGAATCATTTGTGCTCCATGTCCTGGAGTTAATTCGATATTATGAATGAATGTACCTTCAGGAACATTTTTAATACATAGTGAATTACCAATCTTAATAGGAGCGTTTTCTCCTGAAATAATTTTATCACCTATTTTAATTGATTGAGGAGCAATAATAT
The DNA here is from genome assembly GCA_949282725.1 of uncultured Mycoplasmataceae bacterium. GTDB lineage: Bacteria > Bacillota_I > Bacilli_A > Mycoplasmatales > Mycoplasmoidaceae > Malacoplasma_A. Next base: position 39,392 of record CASDPP010000005.1, on the reverse strand, counting down.
ATTTCTTTACACCATCAGGATAAGAAACTAAACAAATGAAAGATGTTCTATTTGGATCATATTCAATTGTTTTAATAGTACCTTCAATATTATCTTTATTTCTTTTAAAATCAATTTGACGGTATTTTCTTTTGTGAGCACCACCTTGGTGTCTTGTAGTAATTCTACCTTGGTTATTTCTACCAGATTTATTTTTTGCTACTTCTAATAATGATTTTTCAGGTTTATCTGTTGTTAAATGTTTCTTATAATCAATAAGAACTGAAACCCTTTTTCCTTTAGATCTAGCTTTTATATATTTAACTGCCATAATTTACTCCTATTTTTCTCCTCCATCAGATTTTTTTTCTGATTCCTTATTTTCTTCTTCAGTTGTTTCAATTGTTTTTCCTTTTGGTAAAGTAATGTATGCAATTTTTGTTAATTTAGTCATACCTGGTTTTAAAGTACCAGTTCTAATGCTTACTGGTTTTCTTAACAATGTACATACTTTTTTAGGTGCAAAACCATAAATTGATTCAAAAGCACTTTTAATATCATCTTTTGTTGCTTTTGGATCAACATAAAATGCATATTTTTTAAATTCAGCATTTTGTAATGCATATGATTTTTCACTAACTAGAGGTTTAATTATTATTTTTGAATATTCCATTATTTAACTCCTTTCATTTCAGTGCATGAATTTGCAAAGAAAATTAATGTATCAGCATGAATAATATCTCTAACTGAAATTGATGATACAGATTTAACAACAGACTTTTTAATATTTTTAAATGATAAAGCAACATTATTAGCTTCCGCATTCATTTTACTTGGTGTGATTAATAAAGTTTTGTTATTATCTAATTTCATTGATTTTAAAAAACTCATTGCTTTTTTTGTTTTTGGTGAAGTTAATTCATCATTTAAACCAATAATATTTTTCGATTTAAGTGTAAATGCTGATTGAAAAGCTAATTTTGAAACTTTAGCATTTACTTTTAATTTATAATTTCTTGTTGGTTTAGGACCAAAAACAATACCACCACCTACATAATGAGGGTTTCTAATAGAACCTTGTCTTGCGTTACCTGTATGTTTTTGACGATAAGGTTTTCTTCCACCACCTCTTACTTCAGCTTTAGTTAAAGTTGAGTGTGTTCCTTGACGTTCACCTGCATTTTCTGCTAATATTGAATCAAAAATTGCTTGCTTATTTACATTTTTAACAAATAATTCATTATTTAATTCAACTTGGTTTAATTCTTTTCCTTCTAAATTATAATTTGTAATTTTCATATTTCCTCCTCAAACAAATTGCTATTTTGTTGATGCTTGTTCAGCTTCTTTAGCTTTTTCTGCTGCAGCCTGTTTTTTTGCTTGTTCTTCTGCTGCTGCTTCTTTCTTTTCTTGTTCTTCAATTTTTTCATTCATTTCATGAAGAGAATCTTTATCTTCTAGTTTTTCATTAGCTTTTAAAATTTCTTCTTGAATTTCTTTATCAATTATTTGAATATTAAACTTTTTATTTGATTTTTTAATTGAAGAACTAATTGTTACTATTGATCCTTCAGGACCTGGAATAGCTCCTAAAATAATTAATGCACTTCTACGTGAACTAACTCCTAAAATAACTAAATTTTGAATAGTTACTAATTCATGTCCATAATGACCTGGTAATTTTTTACCTTTTGGTACTCTTTGTGCTTGAGAACCACCACGTCCAAAAGCAACAGAACCTACATATCTATGTGGATATCCAGCACCGTGTCCTAATGGTCCAACTTTAAAATTTCATCTTTTAATTGAACCTGTAAAACCATGACCTTTAGTTACACCTTGAACATCTACATATTCTCCAGATGTAAATATTGTTGGTTCGATAATGTCACCAACATTATATCCTGTAACATCTCTTAATTCTTTAATGTGTTTAGTTGGAGCAATTTTTAGCTTTGTAAAAATTCCAGCTTTAGGTTTATTTAATGTGTTTTTATTTGTTACTACTTCGTAAGCAATTTGTACAGCATTATGTTTATTTTTTTCTTTTGTTTTAACACCAATAACATTGTTAGGGTAACATTTTACAACAGTTGCTGGATATTGTTTACCATTAACATCTAATACTTGAATCATTCCTATTTTTGTACCAATAATTTTTTTCATAATGTTTCCTCCATTTATCTATTACATCATAATTTGAATTTCAACACCAGCTGGAATGATTAAGTGTTTTAAGCTTTCAATTGTTTTAGGTGAGATTCCACTTAAAATTATTAATCTTCTGTGTGTTCTTCTTTCAAATTGTTCCATTGCTGGTTTATAAACGTGTGGTGAACGGCAAACTGTAAATACTTCTTTTTTAGTTGGAAGCGGAATAGGTCCGTTTATTTTACAGTTTGTATTTGTTGCAATATCAATAATTTTCTTTAGAGATTTATCTAATAATTCTCTATCATAAGAAAATAATTTTATTCTTAATTCTTGTATCATGTTAATGAGTCCTTTCTATTTAGTATCTTGACAACACTCTTTAGTGTCTCATCTAAAAAATGTGGATACTTGTTTATATTATATTGATTTTTTGTTAGATGTAATATTTTTTTAAAAAAATGAATATTATTTTATTCTTATATTAATTTATTAATATAATATTAATATGAAAAAAATTGCTTTCGTTGTTGACTCATCATCAGGAATTAAAAAAAATGAAATAGAAAACGTTTTTGTTGTTGATTCATATGTTAATTGTGAAAAAAATAAACAACATCAATCTTATCGTGATGGCGTTGACATTAATGATAAGCAATTATTAAATCTTTTTAAAGATAAATCAAATAATATTTCTACTAGCCAACCACCATTTGGAGAAATTTTAACTTTAATAGAACAAATAAATACTCAATATGATGAAATATATGCTTTCCCTATCCCAGAAAAATTATCAAGTTCTATAAACACATGAAAAACAATTGCAATGGATTTTGAAAATTTATTTGTTTATGATACATACATGATTGGTGAATTTTTAAAAAGATTTATTATTGATCTAAAAAAACAAGTTGACAATAATACTTTTTCTAAAGAAAAACTAGAACAAGAAATTCAAGAAAGAAAAAATAAATGATGTGCTTTTTTAATTGTTCCCAACGTTGATCAATTAGTTAAAGGGGGAAGAATATCTAACTTTAAGTCTCTTTTAATTAAATTACTTAATTTAAAACTAATTATTAAATTTAATTATGAAGGTTTAAATTTTTATGATAAAGCTTCTAATTTAAAAGATTTAATGAATAAAATAGAAAATGGTTTTAATGAATCAATTGATTTAAAAAATCATGAAATATATGAATCTATTATTTTTTCATCAACAATTGATAAATCAAAATTTGATAATGAAGAATTAAATAATGAAATAATAAAAAATTTTAATTTAAAAGATACTGTTAAAACAACTATTCCTTCATTAATAATGGCTCATATTGGACCATACTATAGTGCCATTTATATACGAATTAAATAGATTATTCATCTATTTCATTATATAATTGCTCATCTTCTTCACTTAAGATATCAGATAATTTTGGTAAATCAGATAATTTTTTGATTCCAAAAACATTAAAAAATTCCTTAGTTGGTTCGTATAAAAATGGTCTTCCTGGTCCATCAGCTCTTTTATTTGAAACAATTAATCCTAACTTTAATAATTTTTCAATACTTGATTTAGGATCAGCATTTCTAATATTTTCTACTTTTGACATTGGACACGGAGAGTTATAAACAATAATAGCCAATACTTCAAGCAAAGTTTTATTAAGTGGATTTTTTAATTGTACTTTTTGTATTTTACTTATAAATTCGTTATTAACATCTTTGGATAAAATTCTGTAAATTGAACCATAATTTGTTAATGTTAAACCAGAATCTGGATCAGATTCATATTTCTTTTTTAGTTGTTTTAAAAGCTCATGAATTTGATCTGCTGGTATTTCTAAAACTCTTTTTAAAGAATTAATATCCACACCTTCAGGACTTGATACAAATAAAACACTTTCTAATATTGATAACTTACTCATAATTATTTTTGTGTATTAAATAAAACATTTATATTATTTAAATTTTGAACTGTTACTATAAGTTCTTGCTCACTTGTTTCCTCTAATAAAATAATACCATATTTTACCATTTCTAGCAAACCTAAAAAAGCAGTTACAATATATTGATTTGAAATTTTTAATTCATCTACTGATAGCAAAAATTCTTCAAATGTAAAATGATTTTTCTTTTTAGTCTGAATGTATTTAATGATTTCTTTTTCTAGTTCATCTACTGATAATTCTTGGACAATGAATTTAGTGGAATTAAAAATTTTATAACGATCGTATGAGTTTTTAACAGCCTCAAATAATTTTTGAACATCCATTGATTTAGGAAGCTGTTCAATATATTTTTCTTTAGTTAAATAATTCTCTAATTCACTTGCAACTTTCTGTCACATCTTTGACCGTTTTTGCTTTTTCTTATCAAAATATTCTGATGCATCTTTATATTTTTTATATTCTAATAATCTTGCAACTAATTTATCTCTTTCATATTCGTAATTGATTTTTTCATTTTCATTTCCTTGCTCGCTTAATAATTTTTTAGATTTTAACTTTATTAGATATGTTGCCATTAATAAAAAAGCACCAGATTCTTCAATATTTATTCTTTTAAAATTTTCATTAATGTATACTAAATACTTTTTTGTTAAAGATGATAAATTAAGGTTCATGATATCTAATTTATTTTCTTTAACTAATTCAACTAAAACATCTAATGGACCTTTAAATTTTTCTATATCAATAATAAAATCATTATTTTTTTCTAACATAGTATTCAACATTAAATTCAGAATGCTTTTCAATTTTAGCTAGTATAAAATCATTATAAGTAATATTCATTTTTGTATCACAATTATAATCTTTTGATAATTTACTAACAATTAATTCATTGGCATAAGGAAGAAACAGTTCATATATTTGTTTACCACCAATAATATAGACTTCATTATTTTTTGCTAACGTAAGAACTTCATTGATATCAGTAACTTTTTTTAATCCTTGATTTAAAACTAAATCTTTATTTTTTGTTAAAACAATATTTGTACGATTTTTTAAACCATTGTTGTTATTTAATGATTCTAATGTTTTTCTACCCATAACAACAATTTTATTTAATGTTTCTTTTCTAAAATGTTGCATTTCTTTTTTTATAAATCACGGCATTTTATTATTTTTTCCTATTCCATGATTAAGATCTTCACATCATATCATTTTAATCATAATTAAACTGCTACTTTAGCTAAAATTGGTTCAGCTGGATCATAATCAATTATTTCAAAATCTTCAAATACATAATCTTCTATTTTTTTATGTTTATTTTTAATTTTTAATTTAGGTAATTTTCTAGGTTTTCTCTTTAATTGTGTTTTTACTTGTTTAAGATGATTTAAATAAATATGTAAATCTCCAAAAGAATGAATAAATTCTTTCGGTTTTAAATTACACATTGATGCAATGATGTATACAAGTAATGAATAAGAAGCTATATTAAAAGGAACACCTAAAAAAGCATCAGCACTTCTTTGATATAATTCACAAGAGAGATATTTATTATCTTCTACATAAAACTGAAATAATGAATGACAAGGAGGAAGAAGCATGTTTTTAACATCTACTGGGTTTCATGCACAAACTATTAATCTTCTTGAATTTGGATTAGTTTTAATTTGATCTATAACATCTTGTAGTTGATCAACACCATTAAAATCTCTTCATTGTTTTCCATAAACTGGTCCTAAATTACCAAATTTTTTTGCAAATTCTTTGTTTTTTCTAATTTTTTCAACAAATTCTTTTTGTGTTTCTCCTTTAAAAAATTTAGATTTTTTATATTTTTCATAAGGTCATTCATTTCAAATATTACAATTATTATCAACTAAATATTTGATGTTAGTATCACCTTTTATAAATCAAAGTAATTCATGAATCATTGATTTATAAAAAACTTTTTTTGTTGTAAGTAACGGAAAATTTTTAGATATATCATATCTTGTTTGATATCCAAAAACAGATATTGTACCAACACCTGTTCTATCAGATTTTTTTTTGCCGTTTTTTAAAACATATTTTAATAAATCTAAATATTGCTTCATGTTATTTTCCTTCCTTAATATCATTATAAGTTTTTTCAACTATACCTCTTGTATTATTTGCTAAACTAATTGTACTTAATGTAGAATAATCGCTATGTTTGATTTTTTTACATATTTCAAAAACAATTTCTTTACTTTTTCTAACATTTGTCTTGTTTTTATCTAGTAAACCTGAAGTCCCAAAAATAGTAAAAACTACTATTGGAATAAATGTTTGATAAGCTATGATAAAAGCACCAGGTTTAAATTCTTGAATTTCATCTGAATATACTCTTGTTCCTTCTGGAAAAATAACTATTGAGTAATTCTTTTTTACTAACTCTTTTTGTTCATTTAATACATTAATAGCTTCTCGAGGATCATCTCTTTTTATAAATATTCCATCAATTAAAGTCATGATATTAAAAATAATTTTATTTTTTTGCAATTCTTTTTTAGCAACGAAAGTAAAGAAAGAATTATTTTTAACTGTAAAATTTTTATATAAAACTACAAAAGTAATAATTGGATCTAAATTCGATTTATGGTTTCCGACAAACAATTTTGGTTTTGATGATAAAGAGTCAAGATTAATTTCTTCTATCGTAATATTTTTTACTAGAAGAAATCTTTTAGCAATTTTATAAATAAGTTTAAAACGCTGTTGTGGAAAATATAAATTCTTATCTAATCTATATTTCTTTGCTTTTGAACAAATACGAAAAGCTAATCAAAAAATATTTATTCAGATAAATGGATAAATTAATAATATAAAAAAATAACGAACTTTTTTTGACATACTAGTAATTATTTATATTATTAAATAATTATAATACAACCAGCCTTTTATTTTTTATTAAATAATTTTAGCATTTCAATATTTTGAATTGTTGATTTTAACAAATCATCTATAAATTCCAATTTTTGTTCTTGATTTAACGCTTTGTGTGCGGTTGGCTTTGTAACTGGACGTTTAGGAACAAATAGAGAACAAGAATCAGCATATGGAAGAATAGAAATATTGTATGTATTAAATTTTTTTGATAATTCAATAATTTCTGATTTATCATATGTAAGAAGTGGTCTTAACACTTGAGTATTTTTTAAGACACTTGAAATTGTATTTATGCTTTCTATTGTTTGGCTTGCAACTTGTCCTAATGATTCACCTGTAGCTATTGAATCATATTCATGTTTTTCTTTTAGAGCTTCTGCTATTCTAAAAAAATATCTTCTCATTAATGTAATTTGATAGCTTTTATCTTCAATGTGAGAAATTTCATGTTGTAATTTTGTAAAATTAACTACATAAAATTTAGGTGTATAAAAACTTCCGCTATCAGTAATAATTTTTATTAAATCTTCTACTTTATCTAATACTTTTTCAGATGTATGTGGAGGAGAAACAAAAGTCAAAAAATCAACCTTCATACCTTTTCTTAATAATAATTTAGCTGCTACAGGAGAATCAATACCACCCGAAATTAACATTAAACACTTACCATTAGTACCAATTGGAAAACCACCTAATCCTTTTGATTTTTCAAAATAAAAAACAATTTTATCTTTTTTAATTTCAATAAATATTTTAAAATTTGGATTATGTAAATCTACTTTTGAATTTTTAATTTGCTCTAAAATATAACCACCAATTATTTTAGAAACATCCATAGAACTTGTTTTAAACGTCTTATCTAGTCTCTTACTAAGAATTTTAAAAGTATCAAAGTTATTTAAAGAATTAATTTCTTTTAATAAATTTTCTTTTAAGTCATTTAAATCTTTATTAACACAAAATGCTTTTATGATTAATCCTATTCCAGGAATTGTTTTTAATTCATTAATGATTTTATTGATGTCTGTTTGATTAAAACCATCAATTGATGTAATTTCAAAACAATCATATTTTTTTAATATTTTAATATTTGAAAAAGAATTTAACTTTTGTCTAACGGAATTAAATAATGAATTAATAAAATTCATTTTATTTTTCCCTTTTAATGTTAATTCTCCAAATTTAATGTAAATAATTTTATTTTTCATATGAATCTAATTCGTTTTTAATTCATTTCATATCTTCCGGCGTTAATTCTGGTGATATGCCTGTTAAAATATATTTTTGATATCATTCTCTTGCTTGATCTATTTTTTTTGAAAAACTATCTATATTATTAATTTTAAAATTAATAAGGTATGTGTTTTTTTCGTTAGGAATAAAAGCATTAGGATTAGCATAGTATTGTTTTTCAATAAAACTAACAGCAAACAAACCATTATTAATTTTTCTTAAGAACATATATAATCCTAATTGATATGCATATTCAGTTGGTATATTTATCTTATTTTCATTAAATCATGATTCATATTTTTTATTCTTTACTTTTACTAGTGGAATATTATTAGAATCTTTTATAAGCTTTAAAACATTTTTTTCATTTTTAAAAACAAAAGCGTCATAACTTGATGTTTTAATTTCTAACATTGGACCTAAGTCATAATTTATTTTGCCAGTTAATTCGATTGGTTCGCCATCTGGAATACCACCAAATATATCATTATCATTAAAGATGTCAAATTTCACTTTTATCGGGTTATATGTTAAATAATGAATATTTAATTTTTTTTCCACATATTTTTTAATTTTTGGTTCAATTATTATTCCTGTTTCTAAAAGTGTTGGGTCCATTTCATCCTTAAAAATGTTAGTCATAATCGCTCAAGCTTTAACAGGTGTAGTAAAACTATTAAGTCCTAAAATACTAGCTAATCTAGAACCAGTAATTTTTTTAAAATATTTTTTGTTTTTAAACAAATAATCTTTACCTAAAACAATTTTATTGTTTTCTATTTTAAAATCAAAATTAGGTTTTTTAGTAAAAGGCATATTTTAAATTATTATATAATATTAGCTATGGTAGGAATTATTTTAATTTTAATATCAATTTTATCACCATTTTTCCTTTTTATTCTACATCCATACGTAGTAAAAGTGACAAATAATTATTTATTTTGATTACCATTTTCAATTCTTATTTTAATCTATGCTATATCGTGTAGATATTATCATGACTGATCGGTTTGTTACGAATATTTAGTTAATAATAAAATACCAACATATGATATGCCGCATGATGAAATTGTTAGCCGTGCTTTTTGTTTTGATTTTTGTCCATTTGCTTTGTTATTTATTTTAATAAGTTTGATTTTTGATCCTTCAAGAAAAATAGCATCTTATATTTCTCCTATTGCATTATTTTCAGGATTAATAACTATTTCATCTATTTACTTGTCATCAGGAACAACAACAGAACCAAAACCTGAACTTACATGACATTATATTTTTGTAGGTGGTAATCCAGATTTATTTGTATACATGACACATTTTTTATTAATAGTAATTAGTACATTAGTTTTACTAAACACCCCGTCATTAGGATGAAAGGGATTTATAAAATCTAATATTATCGCTTTATCATTTTTTGTTTATGTTTGAATCTTTGGAATTGGTTTATTTAGTTTAAACACTTATGTTACAGGGTTATCAAAAGGCGATTGAACAGAAGGCGGGTTGTATTATCCAATAACAAAAACATTCAACATGGATTATCCAAGTATTATTTTTGTCGTTTTATTAATTGTATATTTAATAATCGGTTTTTTATTTTATTTAAATTACAAATTACAAAATTTTAATAAATATAAAATTTACAATATTAAAAATAAACAATTTTTACAAAAAGGATATTACGCAATCTAATTATTTTTTTTGATCTTTAATAATTCTATTTAATAAATTATTAAATTTATTAATGATAATTTGTTTTTCAAAATTATTTAATCCAATTAAATATGTTTTTAATTCTTTAACTAATAAAAATTCTAAGTTTGTTTTAAAATGGTTTACTAAATAGTTGTTATCATTTTTAATAAAATCATAAGCACAAGAAACATTTTCAATTAAATCAAAAGCTTTTTTTGAATTATTACATAATTTAGACATGTTTGTATCATGCATACGATATATGTATAAATGATCTTTTTTACAAACAAACTTTTTTGCTTTTGATAAGCAAACAATATTGTAATAAGTATCTTCGCTATATAAATTTTTTTCAATAAATCAAATATTGTTTTTTAATAAAAAATTTCTTGAATATATTTTTTGTCATGCCATTTTAGTATTAATTAAAATTGTTTTAAATTTATCAACATCAACTATCTCAGTATCAAAGATCACATCACTACCAATATATTCTTGTTTACCATTTTTTTCTTCTAATTTTAAAAATTCGAAATTTAAAAAATCAATATCTGGATATTTATTAAAATAGAAATTAATTTTATTTAATGAATCTAATGGTAACAAGTCATCTGAGTCAATGTAAAAAATTAATTCATTACTTGAATTTCTAAATCCTACGTTTCTAGTAGGACCTAGACCAATATTTTTTGAATTATCAATAATTTTAATTTCTTTATTTTGTTCTTTTAGTTTATTTAAATAATCAATTGTGCTTTTATTAGTAGAACAATCATTAACAATAATTAATTCATAATTATTGTATTTTTGTTTATAAATGCTATCTAAACACTCTTTTAAAAAAATTGGTTGAGTATTATAAACAGGTATAATGATCGAAAAAGAAAAATTTTTAGTCATTTCTTTACGCTGACATTGTTTTTTTAACTAATTCATTAAATTCATTAGGATTTTTAATAGCTAATTCACTAAGCATTTTTCGATTGATTTTGATATTGTTTTTATTTAATTTTGCAATAAATTGTGAATATGTATATCCTAAAGGTCTAATTGCTGAATTAATTCTAGCAATTCATAATTTTCTAAAAGTTCGTTTTTTATTTCTACGATCACGATATGCATATCCTGATGCTTCAATTACTGTTTGTTTTGCAATTTTAAAAGAAGTGTGTTTTGTTCCTCAAGCTCCTTCAGCTTGTTTTTTAATACGATTTCTTCTTTTTCTTGTTGTTGATCCGTTTGTTGCTCTCATTTTCTATTCTCCTTGTAATGTATATTTTAATTTTTTGTGGTTTGCCGGTGATACTAAACGATCTTTTCGTAATTGTCTTTTTTGTTTAGTTGTTTTTGAATGTGCCATATGTGAACGGTTGGTACATTTTCTTTTCATTTTATTTGAACCAGTTAATTTAATTCTTTTTGCAACTGATTTTTTAGTTTTCATTTTAGTTTTCATATTTCCTCCTCGATTAAATTTTTAATGTTTAAAAAATTATTTTTTTCCTAGTGTGCATTCATACAATACAGGTGAAATCTTTTTTAATGGATAAATGATTTTTACTTTATCTTCAAGTAATTTAATGAATTTATCATAAGTTTCTTGAATTAATTCAGGTTTATAACCGACTCTTCCATATGCTAAAATTTTAAATTTTACTTGGCAATTATCATTTATTCAGTTTAAAGCGTTTTTTGCTCTTCAAGCTAAATCGTGACTTCCTGTTTGAGGTCTTACCTTAATTTCTTTAACCTTAATAACAGTTTGATTTTTCTTAGATTGTTTTTGTTTTATCTTTTGATCATAAACATATTTACCAAAATTAATAATTTTTGCAATTGGTAAATTGTTATTTTTTGAAGATGGAACAAATAACACCAAATCAAGATCTTTTGATTTAGCTAATTTAAGAGCTTCATCTTTTGATAATCTCCCTAAATTGTTACCTTTTTCATCTATTACCAATAGATGAGAATCTAATATTTTTTCGTTTGCTAATAATTTTTCAGACATTTTTTTAATAAAAAAAATAGTTTTGTAGCAACTATTTTAGATAATAAAATAAATCGATTAAAGCGATTAACCTAAGTTCATTTGAAAATCAGGTGAGTTGCTAACTACTTTCTTTATCAAAGACTATTATATAATAGAAAAATTATAATTTAGCAAGATTTTTTTTCTCGATCTATCATTTCTTGAGTTTTTAATGAAATAAAATTAAATCCTTTTTCAATTTGTTTTGCAAACATTTCTTGAGGTATATAAATCAAAATTCCAAACAATGTTGAAATAGATAATATTAAAAAATAAATTTCTGTAAATACTCATCCAGATAAAGTATCAGATGTTGTGCTAGGATTTCAATCCGGATTTATTTTTATAATTGCACATCAAACTAAACCATGGAATAAATAAATAGGTAAAACAGATTTTCCTAATGGCTCTAAAACCATTCATAATTTATTTAATATTGTACAATTTTTAAAGAATAAAATAAGGGCTAATGCGGTAATAACTATAACGATCGAAAAATCATTGTATGTGTAATTAAAGAATCATACACTTGCATCACGAGGTTGACCGTAATAGAATTGCTTAAAGAAAATTACTAATAATAAGTAAGAAACAATAACTAGAAAAGATGAAACTAAAGCAATTCATTTCTTTTTTTCTAAAATTTTAATAAAAATACTTTTTGCAAAATATGCTCCTAGGTAATAGAAAAACAATCCTTCACATATTTTAAAACCAGTTACATAATCAAATAATCCATATCATGTGCCTGTATCATAAACATAAATACAACATGATCAAAAATTCATTAATAAAAAGAAAAAAATTAAAGATCAAAAAGCTAATTTTCTGTAATTAATAATGAATTTGTTAATATATGGTGCAAATAGTGTAACAAATAGTAATATATATAAAAATCATCAGCATGATAAATCATCACCTAAAAATTTAAATGTTATTAATCTTTCTCATGGGTTCATATTAATTACCCCACTATAGAAAAATATCGTTTGAATTATTAAACCAAATACTATGTATGAACAAAGAATTGATGCAAATTTAAGAAATCTACTTTTTAATGAATTGACACTAAAAAACCCAGAAATAGCAAAAAATGTAGGAACTCCTATAATCATTGTAAACGTTCACATTCCGTGTATTTGTTTTGCTGGATCTAAAAATTTTGATTGAACATGATAAAAAACAATAGTCATTATTAATAAATATCTTAATAATTCTATTCCCATGTTTCTTCTTACTTTTTTAACTTGAAAATTATTCTTGATATTTTTATTAAGTTGTTTTTTAGATGTCATTTTATTTACCCGATTAATATTTAAGTAAATATTATAATTTATATCTTTATAAAATAAAATAAAAAAATAGAAAGCAGACGTCTCCACTTTCTATTTTTAACAAATATCATGCAATTTAATCAAATCTAATTATCTTTTATTATTTTCATTAATTTTATGTTTTAACCTAAAACAACCAATTAACTAGTAAATAAATTTCAATCTTCTTTAATTACTTTGCATTATTATTAAAACACAAAAAAACTTTTTTTAGAAAAAAATTTTCTTATATTTAAAAAATATAAAAAATGATAAAACTTAATAGTAAAATTACAAAAAAAGTTATTATGACTCAATAAAATCATCATTGTTGATAAAATTTTTGGTTTTGTTTTTCTTTTGCTAAATTAAATGCTTCACGTTTCTGAAATGTTCTTTCTTCTCTTTTTTTAATAAGAGGTTCATCAATAAATTGTTCTGGATTTTTTAAATAAGCATCAACATCATTTTTAATTTCTTCTATACTTTGATATCGATATTTAATATCATTCTTTTTGGAAGCACAACATCTAAAGATAATATTTTGTACTTTGTTAGAAACATTGGGTAAAAAATCAGAAATAAGTGGAATGTCATATCTTAAAGGTAATTTAATGATTGCTGGGTCATTATAATTTTCTGCTGTAAATGGTTTATCACCAACAATCATCTCATATAAAATTATTCCTAAAGAATAAAAATCAAAATTTTCAGTTATTTTTAAATGATCTTTACCTTTTAAAATGTCAGGTGTTAAATATGAATATGTTCCATATAAATGTGTTTCATTGGTAAGAACTTTTGTATCTTTTTTAATTTCGTCAAAAGAAATTACAGAAGAAATTCCAAAATCTATTATTTTTAAACTTGTTAAATCTTTAGATAATAAAATGTTTTCTGGTTTTAAATCTCGATGAATAATTTTTTCACCAAAAGAATGTAATGACTTAACAACTTTAACTAATTTAGAAAAAATGAACATTGCTTCATCAACTGATAAACTTCCTTTTTTTTCTATATATTTTCGTAGTGAAATACCATCAACATATTCCATAACAATAATAATTTGATTTTTATCCTCTGTCTCTGTTGCTTCAAGTGTTTTTACAATATTTGGAATAGATGATAACCTAATACTAGTAACACATTCATCTAAGAATTTGTTTCATGTTGCATCTGAAATATTATTATTTCGGTCAATAATTTTAATAGCTACATTTTTATTTTTATATGAAAAATATTCTTGATCATTAAAATTAATATCTTCAGCAAGAAATATATTTGAATTCATTCCTCCTGTATCTATCTTTTTTATGATTTTATATTGTTGCAACACAATATCACCTTCTTTTATTTGATCTTTAATTCTTTCCATTGTTATTATTTAAAAAATCAATATAAATAACTGATATATTATCATCTGATAAATTATTTAAAGCAATTTTTGAAATTTGCTTTGCAAATGATGTGTGATTTTCACGGTTGTCTTTAATATATTTAATTACTTCATCAAAATCAATATAGTTATATGCTCCATCGGATAATAACAAAATGATATCTGATTGATTTATTTTAATTTTTTTATGTTCTACGTCAGAAACTTTAAAATTCTTATTAGAAATGCTTTTTGTTAAATAATAAAATTTATCTTTATATTTATCAAACATTAAACTTGAAGCTTTTTTATCAGTTAAATAATTGTATAAATTGTGGTCTTTGGTGAGTTGCTTTCAAGAATTATTTGAAGAAGAAAAAAGATAAATTCTTGAATCACCGATTCAAAAAATATGAGCTATATTTTTTTCCATAAAACATAATATCATTGTTGTAGATATTTGTTTATTTTGAAGATTGTTTTTTGCAATTGAATTAAGTTTTAAAAAGGTTTTTAATAAATTTTTATTTACTCATCGATTAATTGCAAAGATTTTTGTTTTCTTTTTAATAAAAGAATTTTTAAAAATATCAACTGTAATTGATGATGCTAAATCCGAACCTTTTTGACAACCAACACCATCACAGATAATTGCTAATGTTTGATTAAACTTATTAGTGCCAATTCAGCCTGCATCTTCATTTACTGGTCTAATTCCTTTTGTGGTATAAAATGAATAATTATATAAGTACTTTTTTTTCATTATGTTATCAAATATTATAACTTAATTTATAGTTTATTTGATCTAAGTTGGCCACAAGCAGCAATGATATTTGTTCCTCTTTCTAATCTAATTGTACACGTAATATTAGATGCATTAATTATTTCAAAAAAGCGTTTAATTCTTTTACTTCTTTGAAACAATTTATTTTTAGTATCATTGTATTTAATTAAATTCACATAAGATTTAACTTTTTTCAATAAATTAATTAATTCTTTTGCATCTTGATCTGAATCATTAAATTGATCAAATAAAATGTATTCAAAACTTACTCTGCGATTTGTTATTTTTTGATACTTAATTAATTCATTAATTAATCTACTTAAATTAAAAGCTTTATTAATCGGCATTATTTTTGATCTTTTTTCGTCGTTGGGAGCGTGTAATGAAATTGCTAAATTTATTTGAGGGAATTTTTTTCCAAATTCACATATTTTATTGACTAAACCACATGTTGATACTGTAATATGTCTTGATCCAATTCCTAAACCATTATGATTATTAATTATTTTTAAAGATTTTTCTAAATTATTAAAATTATCAAGTGGTTCACCAATTCCCATCACAACAACATTAGTTAAATTTTTATTTTTTTCTTTTAAATATTTACTTGCTTGAAAAACTTGAAGAACAATTTCATCTGCTGATAAATTACGTATCTTCTTTAATTTTCCTGATGCACAAAATTTACAACCCATGTTACATCCTACTTGTGTTGATATACAAACACTATAACCATAATCAAACTTCATGATAACCGATTCAATAATATTACCGTCATCTAATTCATATAAAAATTTTGTTGTTTCATCTTTTTGATCAATTAAAATATCTTTTGTTTTAAGATTATTAATTTTAAAATTTTCATTTAAAACTACTAATGATTCTTTTGCAATATTAGTCATTTTAGAAAAGTCTAAAACATGTTTTTGATAAATTCATTGATATATTTGCTTTGCATTAAATTTTTTGAGATTTAAATCTATTACTTTTTTTTCAAATTCATCAAACGGTAGAGAAAAAAAAGAAACTTTATTTGTTTTTGTTGATGGCATCTTTAATAATTTTATATAACTGAGAAGAAGCAATAGCTAAATTATCATTAATAATTGTATGTTGATAATATTTACTAGTAGTAAGTTCTCATTTTGACTGTTCGATTCTTTGATTAATTATAGAATCATTTTCTGTTTGTCTTTTTGCTAAACGTTCTTTTAATGCATCAAAAGATTTTGGAGAAATAAAAACTGTTAAAATTTTATCATCTTTAATTTTTCTAAAATAATCCATTACTTTTAACGCTCCTTGTGGTTCTATTTCCAATAAAACATTTTTACCATTATTTCTTTGTTGTTCTACAAAATCTTTAGGTGTTCCGTAATAATTATCAACATAAGTTGCTCATTCTAGTAATTTACCATTGTCAATATTTTTTTTGAATTCTTCTTTTGTTAAAAAGAAGTAATCTTTTTTATCTATTTCTCCTGGTCTTTGTTTTCTTGTTGTCATTGAAATAGAAAAAACTAAATCTAAACTTTTATCATTAATAAAAGATGATCATAATGTTTTTTTACCAACTCCTGATGGACCACTTAAAATTATTAATAAACCTTTTTTCATATTAACCTATCTTGATTTCCTCCTCTACAACATAAACATTATCTGATAGTGTTTTTTTAGGACATCATGATAATAATGTAAATGATACTCCTAATTGACCTATGAACATTAAAATTATTAATAAAATTTGACCAAATGGTTTAATTGACGATGTTATACCTAGTGATAATCCAACAGTACCAAAAGCTGAAGTACATTCATAAAAAATATCAATTGTTCCAAACTTAGTTCATTCATCACCTGCATAAGATAATGTATAAGACATTAAGATAGTAAATAACAATAATAAAATAATTGATGAAATACATACAATACAAGAATCGATTGCTGTTTTTTTTGAAACTGTTCTTCCAAATAACACAACTGATTTTCTTCCTCTAATAGTATTTCATATTACAAATATAATAACCATAAATGTAGTAGTTCTAATTCCGCCACCAGTTGATGAAGGTGAACAGCCAATATACATTTGAATAATATTATTTCATTTAGTACCATTAGAAAATAAGTTATGATCAATTGTTGAAAAACCTGCAGATCTAGTTGAAATAACATTAAATATGATTGTAAAAATTTTATTTAAATATGGTACTTGTCCAAATTCTTTATGTAAATTGTCATTTGTAAACCAAAAATTAGTTGCATGATAAATACTATTATTAGCTGATTCAAAGAAAATAGCCATAATAATACCTACAAATCCTACAAAAAAATATGATGTTACAGCTACCTTTGTAAATAATGAAACACGATATTTAATGTTTTTTCTTTTTTGTTTTTTTTGTTCAAAAATATCAAAAATTACAGGATATCCTATACCACCAATGATTATTTGAGTGATAATCATTAACTGAAAAATAATATTTCAATCATTGCGATAAGATGCCATTGAATATGTACCATTGAAAACATCAAAACCAGCATTATTAATTGCTGATATTGAAATAAAAATACCACTTCAAATTGATTTTTTTGCATCATGATATACATCTAGTGGGACATTTGTATCATATGTTGGTGATGCTGACTGTCATACAGGATCATATTGTTGAACATAAGCAGGCATGAAACAAAATCAAAGTGAATAGAAAATAGCAAAAAATAATTCTACTGCAAAGATAAATAAAATAGCTTTTCTGATCATTCTGAATGAGTTAAACATTTTTTGATCTCCTCTTTCAGCAATTAATAAAATTGATTGATTAATGTCTATATTATTTCATTTTCTAAATAAATTTCAAATTAAAAATACCAAGGACATTAATCCAATACCACCAATTTGAATTAGCACTAAAATAATAAACTGTCCAAAAAATGTAAATGAATCTGAAATATCTGCGGGTGTTAATCCTGTATCACTAAACGCGCTACATGCAATAAAAAGAGCATCTCAAAAGTAATATGTTCTTACTTTATCGGGATTTAATGGATCCATATAAATTGTGTAATTATTTTTCAATGAAATAGGAATATATAACAATATAGCCCCTAGCAAAATTGCAAGTAAATATATACGAAACATTTTTTGTGGAATTGTTCTTCCAATAACAATTCTCATAAACTTATTGAATTTAGTAGATTTTTTCCTTAAATTTAATAGTTCGATGTCTGATTCTTTACGTTTGTCTTTCTTTTTAGATAACAACAACATAAGAGGATTACTTTATTGAAAATATAATAATGTATATTATAATATATTAATATATAACATAAACTAAAATCTATGACAAAAAATAAACAATATTGTGTAATTGGACTTGGAAGATTTGGTAATGAAGTTGCAAGAAACTTAATGGAATCTGGTCAAAACGTTATGGTCATTGATAAAGATCCAAAATTAATTGAAGCAGCTTCAAAAAAATTTGATATTGCTTTTGTTTGTGATGCTTCAAATGTTGATGCTCTTATTGAAACCGGAATTCAAAATACAAGAACAGTAATTGTAGCAATAAGTTCTGTTGAAGATTCTATTTCAATTTGTGCAGCACTAAGAGAAATAGGTATTAAAGATATTATTGCTAAAGCAAAAAACGTTGTTCACAAACGTATTTTAAAAACAATGGGTATTCCAAGAATTGTTATTCCTGATATTGAAATTGGTAGAAAAATTGCCTTACAAGCACTATTCAACATTGGTGTAGATATTATGTCTATTGGTAGTGATTTTAGTTGAATTAGAATTGTAATTAATAATGATGCAATTGTTAATAAACCATTATTTAAATTAAAATTAAATACTAACTATGATGCCACTATCATGTTAATTCAAAGACAAGGTGAAGTTATCTTCCCGCCTACTAAAGATACTGAATTAAAAAATGGTGATGTAGTTACTTTTATTACTAAAAGTAAATCTGCAAAAAAAATTATTAATTATTTAAATGTTGATTTCTCATAATGAAAAAAGAATTAGAACCATCTCTTCTAGCTTTTGATCTAAAAAAAATAGATTTACAAATTCGTGAAATTAAACAATTAGGACTTAAATCTATCCATTATGATGTAATGGATAATATTTTTGTTCCTAATACAGCCTTTGATACAGAATGATTAGACTTAATTAAATCTAATAATTTAAGTTGTTCTGTTCATTTTATGGTAAAAGATCCTTTAAACTGAATTAAAAGATTTATCAAATATAAAAGCATATATGCTATTACATTTCATCCAGAAGCTGTTTCAAAACAAGAAGCAAAAGAAATATTAACATTTATTAAATCTCATAAAATATTAGCCGGTGTAGCAATTAAGCCTTATACAAATCATAAAAAATATGAAGATTTAATAGAATTATCAGATATTATCACAATCATGGGTGTTGAACCGGGATTTGGGGGACAAAAATTTATTGAAGAAGCAACCTTGAAAAATTTAAAATATGTTTCTGAACTTAAAAAAAAGAAAAAAACAAAACTTATTATTCAATTAGATGGTGGAGTAAATTTAGAGATAATTAAAAAAACTTACAAATTTGTAGACAACTTTGTAAGCGGTTCTTTCTTTATGAAACAAGAAAACAAAAAAGAAATTTTAAAATTAATTAATGAGATTTAACTCATTTAATTAATTGATCAGCAGGAATAAATCCAACTTTTTTATCAATTTCTTTTCCATCTTTAAATAAAATTAAAGTAGGAACAGATTGCACACGATATCTCATTGCAATCCCTTGTTGTTCATCAACATTTACTTTACCAATTTTAAAATCGTTTGTGTCGATCTTATTTAATTCAGCTGATAACATTTTGCATGGTCCACATCAAGTGGCATAAAAATCTATTAGAACTAAGCCTTTAGATACAGTTTCTTCAAAATTTTTTTCATTTATTTCAATATGCAACATATTAAATACCTCTATTATTATTATATTTGGATTTGATAATAATATTAGTTTGATAATCTATTTTTGTTTTTTTACCATGAGAAACTTTTTCAATTTTAATATTATTTATTCACTAGTCTCATCTGGTTTAATATTCAAATTTTTATTTTTATCTTCCTTTTTTGGTTGAGGAATATTTTCGATATAATGACATTTAGGATAATTAGAACATCCTATAAATTTTCTATTTCATTTTGATGTTCTTTCAATTAAATCATGTCCACATTTAGGACATTTACGATCTAATTTAATAATAGATGAATTAGGAAATTCACAATATTTACAGTCAGGGAATCCTGAACATCCTATAAATTGTTTCCCATTCTTCTTTGAGTATCGGTAAATTAAATCACGATTGCATTTAGGACATTTTCTACCAACTTTTTCTGGTTTAACATTTTTCATTTTTTCTTTAGCTTTATCTAAATCTTTGCTAAACTTAGGAGAAAAGTCATCTTTAATTCATTCTTTTCAATTTTCTTCTTTTTCAGCAATTAAATCTAAATGTTCTTCCATTTCTTTTGTAAATTGAACATCTACAATGTATGGAAAAAATATTTGTAATTCTTCAATAACATTGCAACCAATTGGTAAGATATGATAAGATTTGTTCTCTAATGACGCATATCCTCTTTTAATAGCCATATCTGCCATAGTACGATATGTAGATGGTCTTCCTACCCCTGCTTCATCTAACGCTTTAATTAATGTAGCTTGTGTATATCTCGCTGGTGGTTGTGATTCGTGTTCAGTAACATTAATTTCTTTTGCTTTAAAAATTTTACCGATTTTAATTCTACTTAAACTTAATTTGTTTGTAGTGATTTCATTTCCTACTTCACTATAAACTTTACGATAACCATCAAAAATTATTTTCCTATTGTATGTGTAGAACTTATTTTTATTATTAATTAATCTAACAATAGTGTTTTCGTATTTTGCAGGAGCCATAAAAGCAGCAATAGTTCTGCATCAAATTAATTTATATAATTTGTATTGATCAACAGTGACAAATTTTTTAATTGATTCCGGTTTAATAAAAGGATCAATAACTCTAATTGCTTCGTGTGCATCTTGTATGTTTTTTTCTGCTTTTATAGAATTTTTAAATTCTCTTTCAAAATAATATTTTTCACCAAAATTTTCAATAATGTATTTAGAAACTTTTTTTACAAAATAATCTGAAACACGAACACTATCGGTTCTTGGATATGAAATTAACGCTACAGTTTCACCATTTTTAAACTTAACACCTTCATATAAACTTTGTGATACTATTGAAACTCTTTGAACATTTCAACCTAATTTATTAATTGCATCTTGTTGCATTGTTGATGTTTTATACGGATCTTTTGGATTAGATGTAATTATTTTTGGATCATCTATTGCATATACTTCAAAATTATCTGGATCTAAATTGTTTTTAACAAGAGTTGCCGATTGTTCGTCTTTAAAATCTATTCCTGTTCCATGAACGTCATCATTAATTTTTTTATAGTTTAAATCTTTTATGTTAGAATTTACTTCTCTCAATATTAATGTAATATTGTCATCTAAATTTGCATCTACTGTCCATCATTTTGCACTTTTAAATTTTTCAATTTCTTTTTCACGATCATAAATAAATTTTAGTGCTACTGTTTGAACTCTTCCGGCAGATTTTGCTTTTAATTTTTTTTTAATTAACTTAGATAATTTATAACCGACTAAACGGTCAATTATTCTTCTTGCAAATTGTGATTGAACTCATAATAAATCAATTTTTCTTGGTTTTTTTAACGCTTCAAAAATAGCATCCTTGGTAATTTCATTAAATGTAATTCTTAAACATTTTTCTTGTTCTGTTTTTGGAAGAATTTCATAAACATGTCAAGCAATTGCTTCACCTTCACGATCTGGGTCAGTAGCTAAATATATTTTGTCAGCTTTACTAGCTGCTTCTTTTATATCAGAAATGATTTCATGTTTAGGACGATCATTTTTTCCTTTTGGTTTTTTTGTTGGAACAATTCAGTATGGTTCGATTGTTTTTTCATTAAATCCCATTCCTCTACTTGTTAAATCCCTAATATGACCTACGGTTGCTATAATTTCAAAATCCATTCCTTTAAGGTATTTTTTTATTGTTTCTATTTTATTAGGAGATTCAATAATTAATAAGTTTTTGGCCATGATGTTTTGTATTATAAATAAAAAATTATATACTTTATGATACTTTTATGTTATATTTATATATAAATATAATTAATTTTATTAATATTTCAATCTTTATGGCTAAAAGAGATCAAATTACAAAAAAAGGACCAATTACTGGAAATACAAGAAGTCACGCATTGAATCATTCAAGACGTAGATGAAATTTAAATTTACAAACTGTAACTATTAAAAAAGGAAACAGAAAAGTTAAAGTTAAAGTTTCTGCTAGAACATTAAAAACACTAAAGAAAAATAATAAAATTTAATCAATTTTATCTATTTTTGTTGATTTAATTTCATGTGTTTTAGCAAACACCTCGTTTGTTATTTTGCCTTCATAAATTAAATAACCAGAATTAATTTGTTTATTCTTATTAGATTTATCTTTAGATAAGATGTTTAAATCTTGAATTACAATATTTGAAATAATATTGCTTGCTGTTTTAGAATATAAACGAGTTATATCTTTAACATTAAAATATGTAATTCCTTCAGAATAGATATTTGGCTTGTTAAAAGAAGATGGTTTTTTTTGAAAAGAAGAACCAAAACCATATTCAGAACATAAGTCTAATACAATCGAACCAATTTTCATTTTAGACATCATTTTTTCATTCAAAACACTTGTTGATGGTTTTTCTGCTGAATCAGCTGTTAATATCAAAACATCAATGTTTGGTAGATCTTTGTAAATTTTTTCAAAGTCATATTGTACAACAGTTAAATTGTTTGTGTGTTTGTTTTTCAAAGAATTGATTTCAGTCTTATTTAAATTTAAATCATGTGAATAAATCTTTACATAGCAACCATTTTGTAAAAATTGATTTGCTGCTGAAATGGCAGCAGAAGATGAACCTACAATTAATACATTAGTGTCATTTTCGTCAAATGCACCAATTATTTTTCCTTGTGCTTTTGGATTAAGGTTAGAAAGAAAATATCCAGCTAAATAATATGAAAAAATACCTTTCATTTTTTCAATTATAGAAAATGTTGAATTATTAATTAAAGATGCACAAATTAAAGATAAATTTCTTTTAGAAATTTTATAAAGCATTTTAGAATTATTAATTTGGCTAAGGAAAGAATAAATAATAGTTTTAGTGTTCAAAAGTTTAAAAATACTAGAACTTATTTCATCATACACAAAAACAATATCAATTTTTTGTAAAATTTCTTTTGGATTAACAATTTTTGCACCTGACAGTTCATAATCTTTATCTAATATATTAAAAGATGAACCATATTTAGTTTCGATATAAACATCAATGTTGTTTTTTGTTAATTGAGAAATAGATTCTGGTTTAATTAATAATGGATCTTTTTTCTTTAATGACTTTAAAAAAAGCACTTTCATAAATATTATTATAAATAAATATTTTTATTTTAATTGGTTGTTTATGGATTTAGTAACAAATTTATAAATTGCAATCATTGCTCTTACATCATTTTCACAATATTTTTTTAAATCTTGTTCAACATGAACTCATTTTTTATCATCAATCATTTTAAAAAATCTTAATGTAGACATTTTTTGCGCTTGTGTACCATTGGAAATATTTAATTCCGTCTTATAGTTTTTGCACTTAGATTCTTTATATGATAAAGAATCATAAACTTCAATTAGAGGTAAGACTTTTTTAATAGAATAATATCCATAAAGTTTTTGTAAAACTATATAATTAGATTTTTCATCTTTATTAATAGTAAATAGTTCAGCAATATCAATAATATTACTAATTATTTTATTTACTTTGTTGGTGTATTTTTGTTCATTAATAATATCACTAAATTCTCGTAATCGAGACACCTCAAATGTTTTGTTATAAACTATATAAGAATAATTACTAAAATTATCATTTGGATAAAGATAATCTACAATTTGTTTTAAATTTTCTTTATAAATTCCTTTTATAGGATCTATTACAAAATTTATAGCTTTTGATAAGTCTCTGTTTGAATCATCATCAACTATTATTGAAACTTGATTAACTGCTTGAAAAAAAGAAGAAGTATTAGGAATCACTCTAATTGCTAAATTGATTGATTCAAAATCAAAATAGACAATATTCTTTTTAATTTTGGAAAGAAATTTTTTAGTATTGCTATTTATGATTTTT
Organism: uncultured Mycoplasmataceae bacterium; assembly: GCA_949282725.1. Lineage (GTDB taxonomy): Bacteria > Bacillota_I > Bacilli_A > Mycoplasmatales > Mycoplasmoidaceae > Malacoplasma_A. Next base: position 14,659 of record CASDPP010000005.1, on the reverse strand, counting down.
CCAACTAAATTATTGTGATAATTAATATCAATATTTCATTTATCTTTTAATGTTTTTTGATAAGAAAAATAAGTATTTTTTCAATATAGATTTGTTTTTTCTTCACCAAATAATTTTTTATAGTGGTATAAATTGCCTGAAAAACAAAAAGGTTCTTTATTAGAAAAATAATATAAATCTTTTAATAATAATCAATAATCAATATCTTTTACGCCATTAGTTGCCTTTTTAAGTTGAGGACATGGAGAAAAATTTAATTCTTGTTCTTTGTAATTATTTAATGCATTATAAAGTTCAGTTAATATCTTAGTAAATTGATTACTTTCATTCTTGATAATACTAGAAATAAAATCTAAACGACTAATATTGTTTTTTAGTTTACCTGAACTTATAAAATCTATTAAATAATCATAATATTCATAGTCATTAATATAAGAAAGTTTTTGACTAACTTTTTTAAAATAATTAGTCTTGTCGTTAGCCTTTGAATACCATAAAACTTTATAAATTTTATTATTTAAATAAAAACTTATTTTCCCAACTTCATTTAATATCTCAGGATATACAAAACATAAATATAAATTAGAAAAAAATAAATTATTAAGATTATTTTGATATAAACTATGATTGATTATTTGATATTGATAAAATAAATCTAAATAATGATATTTTTTATTTAGTGTTGTTGCTTTTACCTCTATCAATGTTATTTCATCGTTGTTTTTAATAATTACATCAGGTATATTTATTGCATTAAATTTGTTATTTTTTAAGATAAAAACAGGTTGAAATAAAATAACTTTATCTTTTTTATTTAATAGATCTATAGTTTTTTTAAACTTGACTTCATTATTTTCTTTTATAGTTGAAAAATCAATTGATTCATACCCTTTTCAATTTTTATGGGAAATAATAAACTCTTTCGCCTTTTCATCAATAATTCTTCCCTCAAGAACTTTTGGATCATTTAAATCTAAGTCTTCAAATTTTTTTATTTCAATTTCTTCTTTATATATTTCATAAGAATCTTTTTCTTCTTCTTCTAAATCAGAATCATTATCCTCAATATATTTTTTTGTTAAATGATTAATTTTATTTTTTATTTTTTGTTCAATTTTTTTTGTTGAAATAAACCAATGACTTTTGGGTCTTGTGAAATATCTAATGTAATCATATTTTCGAATGTACTTCATAAAAATTAAAGAATATCAATTTTATTCTTTTCACAAAAATTGTAAAATTCTTCTGTTCATGCTGATGAAGTGACTTCTGCAATGTGAAATTTTTCTAATGAGAATTTAATGATGTTAGAAGTTTCAATAATTATTGAAAATGTTTTTTCTTCATTTATATTTTCATAAAAATTAAAATCAATTAAAAGAATTCTTAATATATCTTCAGAAACATTATCATAAACATAATATGCATAACGTTCAGTATCTTTATCATTTTTTTTAATTTGCTCTGTTAATTCATCATATTGATCTACAAATTTATTGGAACAATTTTTTAATAAAACAAATTGGTTTTCTCTAATAAAAGAATGTATTGTATTTTTTTTTGGTAAAAAAGATTTTTTATCAATTAATCTTCTAATATCCTCTATTTTACTAATTTGAAAATTAACAATTTTTTTATCCTTAATTGCTTTTAATGCGTTATTTGCTGCAATATTAATAGTTTGTAAAATATTATTTGCAATATTTTCAATTTTTTGATCCTTTTTATATCTTGTTTCAACATAAATAACATCTCTTGAAATAGAATTTTTAAATGATAATTCTGCATCACGGTTTATCATTTTCGAAAAAGTAAATGCTAAATTAAATTTTAAATTTTCTTTATTTAATAAATATTTTTTCATGAAATAATTTTGTGAATTATTAATAGAAAAAATATCATCATAATTAAAATTATCAAAAGAAATGTCTCGATAAATATTTGAATATAAATTTGGGTGAATTGTTAAATTGCTAAAAAGATTATCAGAACAATAAAATCCGTTTTTATTTGATAGTTCTTTAAATAATTCAAAATTAAATACCGAAATAAATTTTAATGTATTTTGAAAATCTATCTTTGTTTTATACCCATTAGGAAAAAATAAATTTTTATTCATTGCTATTTTTGTTTTCTCATGTGTGGAAATAAAAGAACATTTCTAATTGATTCTTGATTAGTAAATAGCATTACTAGACGATCAATTCCAAGTCCCATTCCACCTGTAGGTGGTAATCCATATTCCATTGCATTAATGTAATCAGTATCCATTTCGTTGGCTTCTTCATTTCCTAATTTTCTTTCTTCTAATTGATTTTCAAATCTGTTTTTTTGATCAATTGGATCATTTAGTTCACTAAAAGCATTTGCAAATTCTTTTCCACAGATAAATAATTCAAATCTTTCTGTCATTCTAGTGTCTTGTGGATTTTTTTTAGCTAATGGTGAAATTTCAATTGGATAGTTGTATACAAATGTTGGTTGCAAACATTTTTCTTCACAATATTTTTCAAAAAATTTATTAATAATATGCCCTCTGTTTTTTTCATGTTGCAATAATTCAATGTTATGTTTTTTTGCAACTTCAATAGCTTCTTCATCAGATTGAATTTTATTAAAATCAACATTCGATTCTTTCTTAATGAATTCAATCATATCTATTTTATTAAATGGTTTAGAGAAGTCTAAATTTACTCCTTTATATTGAATCTGAACTAGATTTAATTCTTTAGCTATATATTTAATTAATTCTTCAGTTAAAGACATAATTTCTCACATTGAAACATATGCTTGATATAGTTCAATTGAAGTAAATTCAGGATTGTGAGTTGTATCCATTCCTTCGTTTCTAAAAATACGACCAATTTCATATACTTTGTCAAATCCACCAACAATAAGTTTTTTTAATGGCAATTCTGTTGCGATTCTTAAATAAAAATTTGTTTCTAATGTATTATGAAAAGTTTTAAACGGTCTAGCAGCAGCTCCTCCTAAAATTGGTTGAAGAATTGGAGTTTCAACTTCAATAAAATCTTTTTTATCTAAAAAATTTCTAATCAAATTAATAATTTTTGATCTTGTAATAAATGTTTTTTTTGATTCTTCATTCATTATTAAATCCAAATAACGTCTTCTTGCTCTAATTTCTTCATCTTGTAGTCCATGAAATTTTTCAGGAAGAGGAGTTAATGATTTAGAAAGAATTTTAAATGACTTGATTCTAATAGTTAATTCATTGGTGTTGGTTTTCATTGGTGTTCCTTCAATACCAATGATATCTCCAATATCTAAATAGTTTTTAAATAGATTTAACGTTTCTTCTGAAACCTCTTTTTTATTTAAATAAAATTGAATGTTTCCATAAAAATCAGAAATGACACCAAACATTTGTCTAATGGCTAAAACTCTACCAGCAATAAAAATTTTATCAGTGTTATCATGTAATTGTTCTTTGTCAATTGAACTATATTTTTCCTTAAAAGTTTTAGTAGTATGATTTCTTTCAAATTTAGTTATTTGAAAAGGATCATAATAATTTTTTTTTAAATTTTCTAATTTTTCTCTTCTGATCAATTGTTGATCGTTTAATTTTTCATTAGACATAATATATTTATTAGTATAGCACTTAAAATATTAATATATTAATATTTCTTTTGATAGATATTTTTCAAATCCTTTAAAATGATATTTTTGTATTAATTTCATAAAATCATCAAAAGAAACCGACTTTTTTAAAAAAATTTTTTCATCGGTATTATCGAAAATATTTTTTTGTAATGTTGCTAATTCTTTGCACATAAAACATTGTTTACGATATTGATTAAATTTTGTAGCAATGGATTGAGAAATTTCGTGCATATTTCGATATATATTTTCTATGCAACCATATTTAATTAATAAATTAATTGCTGTTTTTATCCCGATACCTTTTACACCTTTTAAATTATCTGATGAATCACCTGCAATTGCTTTAAATTCAGGAATTTGTTTTGGTTCTAATTGATAAAAATTATCTTTAAAATTAGCTAAATTATAAATTTTTAGATCTTTAACACCTGTTTGAAATAAATTAACTGTTGTTAATTCATTTACTAATTGTAATAAGTCTTTATCTGAGGAAAAAACTGAAACATGAACATTTAGTGAGTTCATTTTTTTACAAAAACTACCTATTAGATCATCCGCTTCTATTCCTTCTAATGACATTACATTAAAACCTAATGTTATAAGCATTTCTTTAATTAAAGGAATTTGTCCGACTAAATCATCTGGCATTGGTTTTCTTCCGGCTTTATATTCTTCATATTTATCATTTCTAAAAGTTTTTTTTCCGTGATCAAAAGCTATTAATGCATAATCATATTTTTCAGTAATTAGTTTTAAAATAATTAATGTCATTAATTTAAGAGCATTAACTGGTTGGATATTATTTTTTTTATAATATTCCAACTGTTTGTATGTTGCATAAAATGAACGATACATCAAGGAATTTCCGTCTATTACGATTGCTTTTTTATTCATATTCTTCGAATTTTATAATTTTATGTTGTTCTTTTCAATTGAGTTTTAAATTCATAACATACAACTTGTTTGCTTTCAAAGACTCAAATTCTTTATTATTATCATTTAAATAAATGATAATTTCAATAGTTTTTGTGTTATCTGTTGCCAAAACTGACATTCTAGTCCCATATTTAGTATTATTTTTTTTAATGTTTATCAAATAAACAATAGATCAGTAATCCTTATTTTTTTCTTTAATGTCTATTAAATTTGTAATTGATCTAGAACCTTTATAATTCTTTTTTATTTTGTCAAAATCATTATTAATTAAATTCACATTTAATAATTCAACCTCTCTTTTTTTAATTAACTCATTGTCTTCATTTGTTTGTTCAATAAATAAAATTTTAGGTTCACCAGTAATAAATTCTTTTTTTATTGGATTAAAAAATTGTGATTTATCAAAAATTTCTTCTAAATTTTTAATGTATGTTAAACGGTTATGGTTTGAAGGGATTAGTTCATCAAATAAACCTGCATAAAGTAAAATTTCAAGAGTTTTAATACCTATTCCATTTTTTACTAAAGATGCTATGGCAAAAATAATATTATCAAATTTTTTCTCTGGCAATTGTTTTCTAAGATTTATAATTTTTTTTGCTGTTTCATAACCAATTCCCTTAATAGCATTCAAACCAAAATATATTTTATTTTTCTTAATAGAAAAATTAATTTCTGATAAATTAATTGATGGTGGTAAAACACTAATAGAATTATTTATTGCCTCTGTTGTGTAAGCAGATACTTTATCTATATTATTGATGTTTGTTGAAAGTAATGTTGTGTAAAATTGAAGTGGGTATTTAAATTTTAAATATGCCATTCAATAGCTAATGTATGAATATGATAAAGAGTGAGAGTGATTAAATCCATAATTAGCAAACGCTTCAATATATTCATAAATTTTTTTTGCATCTGCTTCGGAATATTTATTATTAATTGCTGCTTCAATAAATTTCTTTTTTTCTCCTGCTAATTTTGAATGATCTTTTTTAGAAATTATTCTTCTAAATGTATCAGCACTAGCTAAATTATATTTAGCTGTTAAACAGATAATTTGAATTAATTGTTCTTGGTAAATAATGATGTTATATGTAAAAGATAATATTTTTTTAAAATCATCATTTAAATATTTAATATTTTGTGGGTCTTGTCTGTTTTTTAAATAAGTCTCAATTTGTTTTTGTGGTCCTGGTCTAAATAATGCTGAAGTGATAGAAATATCTTCGATATTTATTGGTTTTATTCTTTTTATTAAATTTGTCATCCCTGGAGATTCTAGTTGAAAAATACCTACAGTTTTACCTTTTGATAATTCATTAAAAACTTGTTTGTCATCTAAAGGAATTTGATCAAGTGAAAAATGTTTTTTATTAACATGTGTTTTATTAATTATGTTGATACAATTATGAATTGTTGTTAAATTACTTAATCCTAAAATATCTATTTTAATTAACCCTAGTTGTTCTAAATATTCCATTGAATATTGTGTTAATAAATGTATACCATCAATACATGTAGTAGGAACTATGGAATTAATTTCATCATCAGATAAAACAATTCCTGCTGCATGCATTCCAATTTGTCTAGGAAAATTAATAAATTTAAAAACATAATCAAAAAGATTCTTTTCTGAATTGATAATATTTTTAATGTTGTTGTTTGTAATGTTATTAACATCAATATCATCTTGTGAAAATTCTTTACAAATTTTATTAACATATGACATTTCATAACCAAATATTCGAGCAACATCTCTTATAGCCATTTTAATTTTTAGTGTTTGAAAAATAATAATATGAGCTACATGATTAGAACCATATTTAGAAAAAATATAATCAATAATTTCATTTCTTCTATCGTCCATGAAATCAATATCAATATCAGGCATTGTTTGTCGTTGAGGATTTAAAAATCTTTCAAAAATTAAATTATTTTTAATAGGATCAATTTGTGTTATTCCTAATACATAGGATACTAAAGATCCTGCTGCCGAACCTCTTCCTGGTCCTGTTAAAATATTATTTTGCTTAGCAAAATTAACATAATCTTGAACCATTAAAAAATAATCATTAAAACCCATTTCATCAATTACTTGTAATTCATGTTTTAATCGATCAATATAACTCTTAGGAGCTTTTGTTGATCCTAATCTTTCTTGTAAACCATCAGCACATCTTTTTGTTAGTAATTCTTTTGATGTGTGGTTTTTTGAATATTTTGTATATTTTACATAATTAATTAAGTGATTTTTTTTAACACTAGGAATAGTTAAATCAATTTTACTTAATGCTTGATTTAAATTATTTAATGATTCTAATGAATATTGTTTTTGAGCTTGTTCGTTTGATAAAAAATATTTATCATCATATTCAGTAATGTTTTCTGTATCTGAATAAAGTAAATTATTTTTAATAGCATACAAAGCTTTTACATATTTTAAATCTTGTTTATTCAAATAAAAACATTCTCTAATAGCGATCGGATTAAATGAGGACTGATCATATGAATAAAAATTATCATTAATGTTATTTACTCATTTAATATTTTTAACATCTTTTACAATCACTAAAAGATTATCTATATATTTATTTAATTCAAATGATGTGTTTGTATTAATGAATGATGAAATTTTCATCAAATCTTGATATCCTTCAAAATTTTTTGCAATCAAAATTAGGTTTTCTTCTTGATATGTAATTTGCAATCCAATGATTGGTTTAAGGTTATTCTTAATAGCTTTTTGATAAAATTCCATTGAACCATACATTGTTTTAATATCAATTAAACTGACATATTTTTGTTTATTTTTAACTGCGTAAAGAATAATGTCATCAATTGATATTGATGACATTAATAATGAATAATATGAATGAACGTTTAAATTTATAAAATTATTCATTAAGTAATTTTTTAATTTTTTTAATTATTTCTGGATCTGTTTCTTCAAATTTTAAACGGTATTGAAGTTCCTTTTTAGATAATTTTGAAAGTTCCTCATCAATGTTTGAAGAATGAATATCACCTAAATCTGAAATATCTATTTGCTTTGTTTCATCTACTTTAATTCTTTCAATAGTTTTGTTTTTTTGACTCATATTTAATTGATATTATTTTTTTAATGTTTTTACATATTCAATTATATCATTTATTAAGTGTTTATATTCTTTTTTTCTATTTAGGGTAAATCCTGCAGCATATTTGTGGCCACCACCTGAATATTTTTCTGCTATTTGGTTAATTGGGTATTCAGAGCTTCTTAATGATCCTCTTCATTTTTTGTAATTATCATCATAGTAAAACGATGCTCAAATCTTGTAACCTTTAATATTAGATAACAATTGCACCATTGACATTCTTAATTCAACGCCAAACTTATTAAAAGAGTTTTTAGGAAGTAAAACATAACAAAAATTGTATTTTGGTAAAAACTTAGCTTTTGATAATATATATGATTCAAACATCACTTCTGGTAAATTTTTTTGATATAAAACGTTATATAATTTTTTAAACTCGAATTCTGGATTAATCAATTTAGAAATAATTAAAAATATTTCTGATGTTAAATTACCATATAAAAAACGATTTGTATCTGTAACAATTCCAGCATATAAATAATTTGCTATATGATTAGTGATTCCTTTAGGGTTTCATGATAGTAATAATGATGCAACCATTGTTGTTGTTGATGCCTGTGTTGGATCAATTCATTCAATATTAGCAATTGATTCTACTTGTGGGTGGTGGTCAATTCTTATTGTTTCTTTACAAAATTTATGTCTTTGTGTAAAGATTCTTTTCTCATCTGCTGTATCTAAAATAATTCCTAATGAATCTTTTAAAAAATTATTATTAATATATGTTTGATCGAATTCAAAAAAGTTTTTAGCATATACAGGATTTAAAATATCTAATCCTATTAGATGCACTTCTTTAGATGGGAACATATTTTTAATAAAATGCTTTAGAGCAAAACAACTACCTAATGTGTCAAAATCAGGTATGTCATGAAAAAATAAAGCTATTTTGTTATATTCAATTATTTTTTGAACAATGATTTTTTTTAAAAATTCCATCAATAAAATTATAACTTAATTTTAGTTGTATTAGTTGTTTTTTAATACTTTATTTTCTTTGACAAATGGCATATCCATCATCGACATCGTAAAATTTTATTTCTCAATTTTTTAGATTTTTTAAGTATACTAAAAAATTATTAAGATCATCTAAAATTTTTTGCTTTCTAGGTTCTAAATTTTTGTTGTTAGAATATTTTTTTAAAAATATATTGTCAATAAAAATAATTCCATTACATGTTAAATAATTTTGATATTTATCAAAAAGAATTTTTTGTTTTTTCTTTGGTCCATCAAAAAAAATTAAATCATATTTTTCTTTAGGTTCATACAAAAAAGCATCATCGTTTATTAATTTAATTTTTGACTTTTTTAAATGTTTTAAAGCTTTATCGAAGTTTTGACTATTTTTTTCAATAGAAACAATTTTCAAGTTAGGAAATTTATTTTTAAGCGATAAACTACTATATCCCCATGCTGTTCCAATCTCAAACATAGTTTTAATATTTTTTTCAAAAATAACTTTTTCAAGAGCTAATAATGTTTTATCTCTTAATATTGGAATATGATTTTCTAAACACTTTATTTTAAGATTTTTTACATCCATAATCAAGATAATTTTGTAATAAATAAGTTGCTGCTAATTTATCTTTTATTTTTCTAATTTTACTTCCTTTTATTTTGTGTTGTGACTTTAAGATAGAAATTGTATGAATTGTTGAAAACTGTTCATTTATTTTAATTACTTTAAGATTTTGAAATTCTTTATTTAATTTATCAATAAACGCTTCTACCAATTTTGTCATTTCTGATTTTGAACCATTTAAATTCATTGGATACCCAATAACAATTGTGTCAATCTCATTATTATATTTTTCTTGAATTTGTTTAATCTTAATAATTAATTGATTAAAATCTTTTTCATCATGATCAAAATTTTCCAAAGAAGATGCAATTAATTTTAAAGAATCAGAAATAGCAAAACCAGTATGTCTTGTCCCTAAATCTATCCCTAATACTCTCATATTTTATTAACTAAATAATATATAATAAATTATACTATTAACTATGCCAAGAAAACACTTAGTTGCAAGTCAAACAAATTCAAAACAACAACAAAACGCTAAACTCTGACAAAAACTGGCTCGTGAAATTAAAGCGGCTGTTAAAGTCGGTGGTCCTAATCCAGATGCAAACCCAAGATTAAAAGCAGCTATTGATAGAGCATTAGATAATAATCTTTCTAGAGAATCAATAGAAAAAAATATTAATGGATCACAAAAAAAAGAAGAAGAATTGATTTCTGTTGAATATGAGTGTTATGGACCAAATGGACTTCAAATTATTGTTGAATCTTTAACAGATAACACTAATCGTGTTGCAAGTAATTTACGAGGATATTTATCAAAATTAAATGCATCAATTGCAAAACCGAATTCTGTTAAAGTATTTTTTGATAAATATGGTGTTTTGACATTAAAAAAAGAAGATTGAACATTAGATTCACTACTTGAAAAAACAATTGATTATCAGATTATTGATATTCACGAATATGATGATGGATTTGAAATTTTATGTCCAGCTGAAGAATTTTATAAATTAAATAATTTTTTAAGAAATGAAAAACTTCCTATCATAGAAGCTGTAATTAAATATGTTCCACAAAATTATTTAGATGATCTTCCTCAAGAATTAGATGAAAAAATTAAACGTTTTATCAATTCATGTAATGATGATGAAGATATTCAAAACGTGACACTTAATTATGAACTATCTTAATAGATAGTTGATCATAATAATATATCGGTTTTATAGTTTTAATATATCAAACAACATCTATTAATAATGTTGTGTCTTGAATGATTTTATAATTTATTTCAAAAACATAATTATCAATTGAGCTTTTAAATCTATCTATCGATCCAATAATATTTTTAATAGTTTCTTTTAAATTTTTATTTAGATATGTTTTATCAAAACATTTATATATTTGTTATTAATTATTTTTGTACTGATGATATTTGTTAGATCTTGATCAGAAATATATTTTTTAATTTCGTAATGATAGTAATCGTCCCCTCTATTTAATGGCTTATCTTCACTTGAGTGTTCATTATTATTATTTGTGATTAAATATGATCCAACTAACAGTGTAGAACCAATGATAACAAATGATCCACCAGCTGTTAATAAACTATAAAAAGTTTTTGTCTTTTTCATTATATTTTATTAAACCCCTCCAAGCTATTAATTCAAGCATTTTTTATATTGAACTTATTAATTGAATATTGATCATTACCAGTAAAGTTAAATTTATTGATAAATTTAAATTTTTTATATTGATTTTTTAAATACATATCAATTTCTATTTCATAATATCCACTGCACTTAATTGGAATATAAAATCCCAAGATTCCTGATTCTGTTAATATTAATTCATTATTTTGTTCATTAAAATATGTTGCATAATCAAAACTAATTTTAAAATTATCAAAAATTGTTTGTTGATCTTTGTTTTCAATAGTCAGTTGTTTAGTTTCTAATGAATCATATGTTTGATAAAAAAAGTTACATTTTCAAGAATTAATTGTTGCTTCATCAACTTTTATTTCTAATAAATTATTTATTGCTTCATCAATGTTTTGATAATCTTTTTCGGAATAATATAATATTTCATCTTCTCCATAACAACCTTCATAAGAATTTAGATAATAAGATTTTGTTATATTTATGTTTCCACTTGTTTCATTAGCACTATAAAAATTTGAGTAATCAAATTTAATAATTTTGTTTTGTCCGTATCATTCTAGTACAAATTTATCTAATTCATCTTGATCTAAATCTATTTGAATTTTATTCAAAATATCTAAATTAATGTCAAAAGAAAAATATAAATTAATTAAGTATTTTTCCAGCTCTGTTTCTAACATTTTTGTTTGACTAATATCAACTAAGAAATTTGTATGATATATTGAACAATTATCTTGTTGAACTACTCAATAAGGGATTTGTTTTTGTGTAATATTTATATTTTGTTCAGTTAAAGAAAAAAAGTTATTTTCTAAATTAATGTTAAATATGTTTAGAGGCAAATTTAAATTTTGAATAACATAAAAGTTTAAATCAAAAACTCAATAATTATGATCAAAAATTAAATTACCATCTATGCTATCAACATATATGTATTTGTTTGTATTAATAGGATTTTGTGGTAATTTTTTTATGTAATAATTGTTTGAACAAAACATAATCTATTACATAAATAATATGGTTAAAAAAAATAATTTTAACAATAGTAATTAATAAATTCTAAAGAAGCTTTTTTTATTTTCAAATAAAAAGATGATTGTGAAAAAGGTAATTGTGATAAATGTTTATTATTAATATAAACTTCTTTTAATAACATTGCATGTTCGGGTTTCATTTGTTCAAGAATTAAATTAACATATTTTACATATTCAATACAATGAATTTTAGAATAATTATTTTTAGCAAATTTTGACTTAACAAGACACATTTTATAATAACTAAATATTCTACTTAATGCTTGTTTTTGAATCTTCATATTAATAGTTATTTAGTGTTTTTAATTAATAAACTTGTTTTATTTAATTTTTCAAAATAATATTTATTAGGATCTTTTCCGAAATGACCACAAACAGCTAATGGTTGATAGTTAATGTTTTTCAAATTTAGTTCTTTTATGATATTACTTAAATTAAAATTAAATGTTTTTTCAATTGCTTTTACTATTTTATCTTCAGGAATTTTATTTGTTCCAAATGTATTAATTGACATAGATAAAGGTTTAGATTCTCCAATTCCAAATGATAATGCTATTTCACATCGATCTGCTAATTTTGCTCCTACAACGTTTTTTGCTATTCATCTTGCAAAATATGCTCCAGTACGATCAACTTTAGTATAATCTTTACCACTAAAAGCCCCTCCACCGTGATGTGCAAAACCACCATAAGTATCAACAATAATTTTTCTACCTGTTAATCCTGTATCTCCAATCGGACCACCAATTACAAATTCACCAGCTTTGTTTACAAATTTATTAAATGATAAGTCCATTTTATATTTTTTAGCTAATGGATTCATAATTTTATCAATAATTACTTTTTTAATATTATTTAAATTAGCATTTTTTTCATGTTGAACTGATACTAACATCGTATCAATAGAAACAGGTTTTATACCATCATAATTAACAATTACTTCTGATTTCATGTCATATTTTACATTTGGTAATTGTTTTGCATCAACTAATTTAGTAATTTGTTGAATTAATTCGTGTGATAAAACCAATGGTAATGGTAACATTGATGAAGTTTCGTTGGTTGCATATCCAAAAACTATTCCTTGATCTCCTGCACCTAAATCATTTTTTGATTTATTAACAATTTGAGAAATATTGCTTGATTGTTTATTAATGTTTGATAAAATAGTAAAATCATTTTCATTATATCCTAATGGTTTTAAAACATTTCAAGCTGTTTTTACAACATCAACATATGCTTTAGTTGTTATTTCACCACCAATAACAATTAAATGGTTGGCTGCTAAAACTTCACAAGCAACTCTACTATTTCGATCTTGTTTTAAGCATTGATCTAATATTCCATCTGCTATTTGATCACAAATTTTATCAGGATGGCCTTTACCTACAGACTCACTTGCTAATTTAATAAGTTTCATACCTTAATTTAATTATAAATTAAAATTATTCTTTTTCGCTGTTAATTCCATATGCTAAAAGCATGCTAGAATTATCTCCACAATATTTTTTTTCAGGAAATAAATATTTAATTTTTTTATTACTTTTAAAAACTGATCTTAAGTAATTATTTGCGCTTACTCCACCACCAAATGCAACGATACTAATTTTATATTTAGTAACATAATAATCTATTTTTCTTTTTAATTCATTTACTAATCAATATAGACTAGATGAACCAATCAATACTTTATCAATTTTTTTCTTTTTTTGTTTTTGATTATTAATATAATTTAAAACATAAGTTTTAAATCCAGAAAAACTAATTTGTTGATCAACAGGCGAATGATTTATTAATTTCATATTTATTTTTTTTGAATTAAAATTCAAATCTATATTTATACCCCCAGGATATTTTCATCCTAATTCTCTACCAATTTTATCTAATACTTCACCTATTGCATCATCTAATGTTTCATTTAGAATTTTATATTTTTTATATGAATAAAATAAATATATTATTGTATTTCCACCAGAAATTACAACACAAATAATAGGGAACTTAACTTTCACTTTATGTGATAGTAAAAAAGAAAAAGCGTGTCCCATCATATGATCTAATGGAATAAGTTTAACTTGAGAAACAATTGTTAATGATTTAGCTAAAGATTTGCCAACATGTAGCGAGCCTGGTAAACCTGGTGTGGATGTATAAAAAATTTTATCTAAATTTTTAATTGATAAATTGTTTTTATTAAATAAATAAACTAAATTGTTGAAAATATTTTGTTCATGTGATCTTGCCGCTATTTCAGGGACAACGCCTCCATATTTTTTATGTTGAAATATAGAACTTGATATTTTTTCATCAATTATTTTATTATTTTTAGCAATACTAATAGCCGTGTCATCACAACTTGTTTCAATTGCTAATGATAATTTATTATTTAACGACATTATTAAAATAATTATAAAAGAAAAATAGAGTGTTAACCCTATTTTTAATAACTATATTTTAACTATTATTTTTTTCTTTTTAGTTAAATAATAAATTCCGAATCCTACCGCTAAAATAATTGGGATACCAATACCTAATGATAATCCTATGATCAATCCGATATTAGATTTAGATGGTTCTGGTGTTGGTGTTGGCTTTGGTGGTAAACCAATTTCAACTTGATCAGCACTAAAACCAAAGTTTGGTGCACCTAAATATGCTTCTTTAGCTGCTTCTGATGGAACATAAACTTTGCCACTAAATTTTAATGTATCTGATTTTCAATCAGAATTAAAAGTT
>CASDPP010000004.1 GCA_949282725.1 uncultured Mycoplasmataceae bacterium | reverse complement strand
TTGTTCATTAGTTTGATTTGCAAAGTAATTATCTAATGAGTCATTATTATTTTCAGTAATAACTTTTTGTGTATTTTGATATTGTGAATTAAATCCAATACCAGATAATGGACTTAATAATGTTAATGAACTTAATAATTTATTAATTGTTTTGATTTTTTTCATAATTTTATTTAATTTATATGAACATTATAACAAAAAAAAAAAAAAAAAAACACAAGGGAGTAGTAAAAAAATAGGTTTTTTTCTATTTTTACGATTATATTTTAACTGTTGTTTTTTACCAGAATATCAAATATCAAGTCAAATATTAAACTTGCACTTGATTTTGAAGTTTTATTTACTAAAAATTGAATAATTATCTAATTTTCCTCATATTAAAAAATTCATAAATTATTTTAATTTCATAATTATTAACTACCATACATATTTTTTAGCCTTTAGAATTATGAAAGTAATAATTTATTTATTTTTGATGGCTGCACTAATAAAGTTATAAATAACCGGATCTACATTATTAGGTCAAGAAGAAAATTCTGGGTGAAATTGAACACCGACAAAGAACGGATGCTTTTTAATTTCAATAATTTCTGCTGTTTTTTCTTGATCGTTAGAAAAAGCTGTAAATGAAAAACCTTTATTTTTATATTCTTCTAAATATTTGTTATTAAATTCATAACGATGACGATGTCTTTCATATATTAATTTATTTTTATACATCTTAATTGCTTTTGAACTAGAATCTGTAATTAAACAAGCTTGTTCTCCTAAACGCATTCTACCATCAATATAATCAAAAATTGGATGTGTTGTTTTTGGATCAAACTCAGTTGTGTTTGCATCTTGTCAATTTAAAACATTACGAGCAAATTCAATTGTTGCTATTTGCATTCCTAAACATATTCCTAAATATGGAATTTGTTTTGTTCTAGCATATTTTACCGCTTCCATTTTTCCTTCAAATCCACGATCACCAAATCCACCAGGAATTAATATACCATCATGGTTTTTAAGAATTTTATCAACGTTTTTACTATTTAAACTATCTGCTTCAATTCAGTTAATTTCTAATTGTTTTTTTTGTTCTCAAGCTGCTAATTTTAATGCTTGTTCTAAAGATGCATATGAGTCATGTAATTTAATATATTTACCAACCATAGCAATTTTAACTTTGTCTTTTGTGTTTTTAATTAATTTAACATAATTTTCTCAATTATTAATATTGCCGTTTGGTAATTTTAAATCAAAGTATTCAAAAATTTCTTTTTGAATTCCTTGTTTATATAATTCAATTGGTAAAAAATAAATAGATTCTAAATTAGGAGAAACAAAAATTCTTTTTTTATTGATGTGACAATTTAAAGAAATTTTTTGAATAATTTCATCATCAACATTTTCAGTATGTCTTAAAATAATTAATTCTGGTCAAACACCTAAAGAACAAATTTCTCTAAAAGCGTGTTGAGTTGGTTTTGTTTTAATTTCTTGAGATGTTGAAATATAAATTAATGGTGAACAAAAAATTGGTAAAACATTTTGTTTTCCGTATTCACTAATAAATTGACTTAATGCTTCAACAAATGGAATTGATTCAATATCACCAACTGTACCACCTACTTCAATTAATAAAAAGTCTGGTTGTTCAACTTCCATAATTTTATAAATTTTATCTTTGATAGCGTTTGTGATGTGTGGAATTACTTGAACCGTTTTTCCTCCATATCCTCTAGCTCTTTCTTTTTCAATAACTTCACTATATATTCTTCCTGAAGTAATTGATGACATTCGACTCATTTTTTTATTAGTAAATCTTTCATAATTACCTAAGTCTAAATCGGTTTCAGCACCATCATGTGTAACAAAAACTTCACCATGTTGATAAGGAGATAATGTTCCAGGATCTACATTTAAATATGGATCTAATTTCATCATTGAAACTTTTTGCTTCATTTCAACTAAAATTCTTCCAATACTAGAAGAAATAATTCCTTTACCCAAAGAACTATATACACCACCAATGGTAATAATAACTTTTGTTTTCATAATAATTAAAATTATTATATTTAAAAATTTTAATATTACTAAGAAGTATTAGACAACTATGTTATTAAAAGTTTATAAAATCTTTGTCATTACTTATTTTTACTATATTTTAACTGTTGTTTTTTTTCTTTTTAGTTAAAGATCAAATAATAAATATGATAATAACTCCACCCACAATAGCTGATGCTAATATAATTCAAAAATAAACATTAATTTTTGATGGTGCCCCAATAGATATTTGCTCATTACTAAAATTAAAATTTTGTGCAGATAAATATGCCTGTTTTGTTTGTTCCGATGGAACATAGACTTTACCACTTAGTGTTGGTTGTCACGATGCACCAAACGTTGGTGGTGTTTCAGATAAGAAAATAAGATTATCTACTTCTGTGTTTTGAAATGACTGCATATCTACAAGTGCAACATTTTTTGGAATAAATATATCATTTTTTAAATTTCTATTATTTGCAAAAGCTCTTTGACCTATTTTAGTTAAATTTGTAGCTTTAGATAAATCTAGAGAAGTAATATTAGTGTAAGAAAAAGAATTATCCGCTATTTGACTAATTTCTTTTGGAATATTAATTTCTCCATATCCTAAAGCTCCAATTACAGTGGAAGTATTATTTCACTTTCCTTCAGATCCTGAAATTAATACATGTGCTTTAGATCCTAAGTTTGTTGCTAAGGAATAAAATTGATTCGATGAATCAATTGATATTTTAGAAAAATTATTTAATCCAAATGCATTTGTTCCTATTGAACTTAAACCTGATGGTATAAATATTTCTCCTTGTAAATTTAAGCACCCAAAAAATGCCTGATTATCTATTGTTGTTAAATTTATTGCTTTAGATATATCCAACGAATTAATATGTAAACATGAATCAAATGAAGCTTGTTTAATTTCAGTTAAATTTGTTGCTTGAGAAAAATTAATCTCTGTTATGCTTGTTGCTTCAAATGCTTCTTCAGCTATTGTTTCAATACTTGATGGAATTTGAATTTTACCACAAGCCAAACGTCCAACTGCTACTGAATTATTATTTCAAGTTTCACTACCTTTTTCAACTAAAACATATGATTCTGATCCTAAATTGGTTGCTAGAGAAAAACTTTGATTAGCAGGATCTATTTCTATTGAGGTTATAGAGTTTAAACCAAAAGCATGTCTTGCAATGGTTGTTAGACTTGACGGAATGTGTATGTTACCATCCAAGCTTTCACAAAACGAAAAAGCATAGTCCTCAATTGTTGTTAAGCTTGTTGCATTAAAAAGATTAAGATTGTTAATGTTCGAACATGCAAAAGCATTCTGTGAAATTTTAGTTATATTATTTGGAATTGCTATCTCTCCCAAAGCTAAACTACCAATCACATTAGAATTATCTTTTCATATTCCTTCTGTACCTGCAATTAATACTTTTGCATTTAATCCCAAATTTGTTGCTAAAGAATAATTTTGATTATTTTGATCTAATTTAATTGATCAAAAATTAGTTTTATAAAATGCTAATGTTCCAATTGAGGAAACAGATCTTGGGATATATAAATCACCTAATAAATTTAAACATGAATTAAATGCACTTTCTCCAATAGTAGTTAAACTTGTGGCTTGTGATAAATCTAATGATTTTATTTTTTTATTTTGTTCAAAAGCATTATCTTGTATTTGTGTAATAAAATCAGGAATGATTAATGTTCCACTTCCTGATGAATAAGATTCAATAATTTTTCCTGTATCATCTAAGTTAACATAGATATCACCCATTTGTACAGCTTTTACACTTGAACTAAAAAAATTATTTATTTCGTTATTGTTTTTGATAGTAACTTTTTGTGCGTTTTGGTATTGATTATTAAATCATATTCCTGATAGTGGACTTAATAATGTTAATGAACTTAATAGTTTGTTAATCATTTTAATTTTTTTCATAAATATATAAATATTTTAACAAAAAAGATGCAAGGAGATATAGTAAAAATAGGGAATGAACCCTATTTTATCTACTATATCTTAACTGTTGTTTTTTTCTTTTTAGTGAGATATCAAATTCCAAATCCAACAGCTACTAATATTGAAATGCCTAAACCAAATATTAAACCTAAAATTAATCCTGTATTTGATTTTGATTTAGGTGGTAAACCAATTTCAACTTGATCAGCACTAAAACCAAAGTTTGGTGCACCTAAATATGCTTCTTTAGCTGCTTCTGATGGAACATAAACTTTGCCACTAAATTTTAATGTATCTGATTTTCAATCAGAATTAAAAGTT
>CASDPP010000003.1 GCA_949282725.1 uncultured Mycoplasmataceae bacterium | reverse complement strand
TGTGACAGAAGAAGGAATTGAAATAGTTCCTGCTAATTTTTCAGTGCTTTTAAAAGCATTTTGTCTAATAGTAGTTAAACTTGTGGCTTGAGATAAATCTAGTGAAAATATATGATATTGATTAATGGATTCACTAAAAGCGTTTGTAGCAATTTCAGTAATGTCAGAATCCACTTTCAATGTACCTTCTCCTGAAAAATATTTAGTAATTATTGTTCCATCAACAGTAACAGTAATATCACCCATTTGTATTTGTTCATTTGATGAAAAATAATTATTCAATGAATTGTTGTAATTTTCAGTAATAACGTTTTGTGTATTTTGATTTTGATTATTAAATCCAATACCTGCTAAAGGACTTAATAATGTTAATGAACTTAGTAATTTATTAATTGTTTTTATTTTTTTCATATTTTCTTTTGATTTATATAAATATTTTAACAAAAAAAAAAAAAAAAAAAAACGCAAAAGAGATATAAAAATAACGTTATTTTCTTATTTAACTTAATATATTTTATATTGTTATTTTCTGTGTGTTTAATTTCATGTTTTGCGAAACTTCAACAATAAGTAATAAAATTATCAAAAAACTTAAATATTTTATAGTCTAATTGTTAATTGTCTTATAATAATTAATACATAAAATAATTTTAAAATGTTGAAATTTATAACTAATAGTTGTCTTTCTACCTCAGAAGTAAAATTAATAAAAAAATATAAAAAACAAGTTTTTAGTATTGGTGAGGGAATTAAAAAAAATTATCTTCCTGGTTTAGAAATGGCAGGATGAACTGACCCAACCAATTTTTTTGATAATTCTGAATTAAACAAAATGATTAAAAAGGCTAATTCATGAAAAAAAGAAAAAATTAAAAATGTTGTCCTTATAGGAATTGGTGGATCATATCTTGGTATTAGAGCGGCAATTGAAATGTGTAATGGAATTGTTGATCAAAAAATAAATTTTTATTATCTTCATAACATGGCAAGTTCTTATGTATATGAAATAATGAAAAAAATTAATAAATCAAAATTTGTCATTGTTGTTATTTCAAAATCAGGTACCACACTAGAACCTGCTATTTGTTTTAACTTACTAAGAAATTTAATGCTTAAAAATTTTAAAGCTAAATATACCAACGATCATATTGTTGCTATTACTGATGCTAATTCTGGTTGTCTACATGATCTAGCTATTAAAAACAATTGAACAAGATTTGTAATACCAAATAATATTGGAGGTAGATTTTCTACTTTAACTCCAGTAGGAATTTTTCCAATGATCTTAGCAGACATTAACATTCGAGAAGTACTAAAAGGAGCAACGCAAGCTTTAGCAGATACAAAGTCATTTAATCTTTCAGAAAACTCTGCTTTTTTATATGCTGTTTATCGTTATTATTTCTACACTGAAAAAAAGAAAAAAATTGAAAATTTTATTGTTTATGATCCTAGTTTACAATTCATTGGTGAGCAATGAAAACAAATTTTTGGTGAATCAGAAGGAAAAAACAATAAAGCTTTATACCCAACAACAAGTTTGTTCACAACAGACTTGCACTCTATTGGTCAATACTTACAAGAAGGTAATAAAAACTTTGTAGAAACAACTCTATGAGTTAATAAACCTAAACATGAGGTTAATTTAAAAATTAAAGATAATGTAGATAAATTAAAATATCTTGACGGTTGAAATTTAAATGATGTTAATAAAATGGCATTTAAAGGAACTATTAGTGCTCATTCTACTAAAGGCAAAATTGATAATTTAATTATCGAAATTGACAAATCAGATGCATATCACTATGGTTATTTATTTATGTGATTATCAAAAGCAGCAATGATGAGTGGTTATTTATTAAAAATCAATCCATTCAATCAACCTGGTGTAGAAGCATACAAAAAGAATATGTTTAGTTTATTAAACAAAAAATAACTATTTTTTGCTTAAACGAACTACATCTTTTGCAATCATTAATTCTTCATCAGTTCTTAGTTGATAAATTTTAAATTTTGATTTAGGTGTTGAAATCAAACGATAAAAATCGTACTTATTATCTAGTTTTGAATTGATATCTAATTTGAATAAATTAATTTTTTCAATTACTTTTTTAATTATAACTAAATTATTTTCAGCAACTCCAGCAGTAAAAATAATTCCATCTACTTTGTTATTTAAATCATTAACATATTTAATGATGTAATCAGCGATTCTTTTGGTATATAATTCAACTGCAAAATCATATTGATTTCCTTTTTTAATTTTTTGTAAAATATCTCTCATGTCATTAGTTTTTACCATGCCTAATAAACCTGATTTTTTATTAACAACATCATTTACTTCATTAACATTCATTCCTTGTTGAATTAAATAAATAATAATAGATGGATCAATATCTCCACATCTTGTACCCATCATTAATCCTTCTAATGGTGTTAAACCCATTGAAGTATTATATGATTTAGAATCTTTAATAGCACAAATAGAAGCACCATTTCCAATATGACAGACAACCAAGTTAACATTTTTCTTTTTAAGAATTTTTTGCATTTCTTGATTTATATACTTATAAGATGTTCCATGAGCTCCATATCTTTTAATTTCATGTTTTTTAGCAACTTCAACATTAATTGGATATGTGTGATTAATTTTTGGAATAGTAGTATGAAATGATGTATCAAATGCAGCAACGTTTTTAACTTTTGGTAATAGTTTTCTAAATACATTAATTACATCTAATTCTGGCTTATTATGTAAAGGAGCTAATCTAATAAATTTTTCTATTTGTTTAGCTGATTTAGCATCAATTATTGCACTATCTTTAAATGTATCTCCACCTTGAACAATTCGGTGACCGATTCCTACAAATTCATTAATATTTTTAATAACACCATATTTAATTAATGAATCAATAACCAATTTGATAGATACTTCGTAATTAGGTAAATCAATATCTTTACTATATATTTCTAATTTACTGTTTTTATAATACTTAATTGTAAAATGTCCAGAAATACCAATTCTTTCACAAATTCCAGATGATATAACTTTAAAGTTTTTTTGATTAAATACCTTAAATTTTATTGAACTACTTCCGGCATTTATAATTAAGATTTTTTTATCTTTAGAAATATTAACATTACTCATATAAAATTAATTATAATCTATATGATAGATTATTTTTATGGAAACTTTATCTGAATTATATCGTTTTGGCAAAGGACCTAGTAGTTCACACACAATTGGACCATTTAGAATAATGAAATTCTTTATTTCTAAATACAAAGATGTTGATGAAATTAAAGTTATTTTATATGGATCGTTGGCATTAACAGGAAAAGGACACCATACCGACCAAGCAATATTATCAGTTACTAATAAAATTAAAACAAACATTATTTTTGATATTAAAACTAAGTGTAATCACCCTAATACAATGGATGTTATTGGTTTTAAGAAAAAGAAAAAAATAGCTGAAATTAGAGCTTATTCTGTTGGTGGTGGAGCTATTAAAATAGAAGGTGAAAAAGAACCAAAAAATTTAAATGTTTATCCACAAAAAAACTTTGAAGAAATTAAAAAATGATGTCTTTCTAAAAAGAAAAATTTAGTTGAATATGTTAAATATTTTGATCCTAATGGATTTAAATATTTATCTACTGTTTGAAATGTAATGCAATCAGGAATTTTAAAGGGTTTAAAAGAAAAAGAGTCATTCAAAAAACCAATTAAATTACATAGAAAAGCACATTTATTTTTAGAAAATTTGAAAAAGAAAAAATATGATAAAAATTCAGTTTATTACACTATGGCGTATGCTTATGCTGTAAGTGAAATAAATGTTATTGGTGGTGAAGTTGTTACAGCTCCAACATTAGGATCAACAGGAATTATCCCTGCTGTTTTTTATTATGCAAAAAAACATAAAGGATTTAAAGATAATAAAATTATTGAAGCTTTAGCAGTTGCTGGGGTAATTGGTAATATTTTTAAAACAAACGGTTTAGTGGCGGGTGCTACGGGTGGTTGTCAAGCGGAAATTGGAGTTGCTTGTTCAATGGCGGCAGCTGGTTATGCTTATTTATTAGGTGGTAATATCAATGCAATTGAAACTGCAGCAATAATCGGTATTGAACATCATTTAGGATTAACTTGTGATCCGGTTTTAGGTTATGTATTTTGTCCTTGTATAGAAAGAAACGCAAGTGTTTCTGTAAGAGCTATTGATGCAGCTAATCAATCTATTTTAACTAATGGAATTCATGATGTATTTAATTTAGATGATATTGTTAAAGTAGAGAAGAAAACAGGGGAAGATCTAAAACCTGAATATCGTGAAACAAGTCTTGGTGGTCTTGCAAAGCTATATACAGATAAATATAAAAAATAAATTATTTTTTATTAAATATATATAATAATATTTATTAAATAAAGAATATCAAGGAAAAATATGACAGATACATTACAAATGTTAGCTACAATTTTAACTGAAGTTACAGACCGAACAGGCGCTCTTATGGGGGCTGGTATTGCTATGATAGCAGGTATCGGTGTTGGGGTTGGCCAAGGTTATGCCGCAGGTAAAGCATCTGAAGCAGTAGCAAGAAATCCAGAAGCTGAATCAAAAATTAGATTAATGATGATTGTAGGTTGTGCGATTGCAGAAACTAGTGCAATCTATGCATTAATCATTGCTATTTTATTAATATTTGTTGCTTAATAAAACAACATTTTATTTTAATTAATAATGGAAAAAAAGATACAAAAATTTTTATGTAAATTTTTACTAATAACTTTGTTATTAGGTTTTTCACTTTTTTTCCTTACTAGTTGCGCACCAATAGACTCGTCAGAAATTATTAACAATCTTTTCCCAAATTTATGAGTCTTTGTATCACATATCGTTGCCACAATTATTTTAATAATCATTATGGCTTGATTCGTTTGAAAACCAACAAAAGATAGTATATCAAAAAGACATGATTATATTGAAGGACAAATAAAAGAAGCTGAAGAATCTCGTAATGAGGCACTTAAAAAATTAGCTGAAGCACAAAAAGAAAAAGTTACTGCTATTAATCAAGCACAACAAATTATTGATGATGCAAATGTTCAAGCGTATGAAATTAAAGAAAAGTTAGAAGCTGAAGGAAAGAAAAATGCTCAAATTATTTCTGAAAATGCATTGATAGATGCTGAAAACCTTAAAAAAGAAATATCTAAAAATATGCATGACGAAATTGTTTCTATTGCTTTAGATGCAACAGAAAAATTATTACAAAAGAAAATATCTAAAAAAGATAATGATAAATTTGTTGATGAAATATTAACAATTATTAACAATGAAAAGGGGGATAAATATGAATAATGACTATGAAAAATTCTCTTTAACCCTTTTTGATATTGGTTTAAATCAAAAATTATTAAATGTTTTTTATCGTAATTCATTAACTTTATTGGACATTGTAAAATCTAATCAAATGTTTAATGAATTTCTTATAGATTTATCAATTGATAAAAACAAAAAGAAAAAAGTTATTCAAGAAATATTCAACAAAAAATTTAATAATCTTTTTATTTATTTTATTTGAACAGTAATTGATTTGAATCAAACAAAAAGCATTCTAAATATCTTAAATAAATTTATTTCAATATATTTTGAATATACAAAAACTAAACTTGTTAAAATCTATTCTGCTTTTCCATTAAATTCTAAACAATTAAACAACATTAAAAACATATTAAATAAAAAAACTAATATGAATGTTAAATACACTTTCGCTATTGATAAAAATTTAATTGGCGGTGTAAAAATTGTTTCTGATTCATTTACTATCGATAATACCATTAAAACAAAAATTAACAATATTAAATATGGAGGTTAAAAAATATGTCTAATAATTTTAGTTCAATCATAAAAGCAAGAATTCAAAAATATGCATCTAACGTTTCTTTTAGTGAAGAAGGAAAAGTTATTTCTATTGGTGATAGTATTGCATATGTTAGTGGTTTAAAAAACGTCATGTTAAATGAATTAGTTGAATTTTCTAATGGTTTATATGGTTTAGCGCTAAACCTTGAAGAAGATGTTGTTGGTGTTGTATTATTAGGTGAATATCAAGATGTTCAAGAAGGATCAATAGTAAAAAGAACTAACCAAATTATTTCTGTTCCTGTAGGTGATGAATTAACTGGAAGAATTCTAAACCCTCTAGGTATAGCAATTGATGGTAAAGAACCAATTAAAACAAAAAAAATGATGCCTATTGAAAAGGTTGCTCCTGGTGTTATGACAAGAATGACAGTTAACCAACCATTAGAAACAGGAATTTTATCTATCGATTCAATGTTTCCTATTGGAAAGGGACAAAGAGAATTAATTATTGGTGATAGACAAACAGGTAAAACAACAATAGCAATAGATACTATTATTAATCAAAAAGGAAAAAATGTACATTGTATTTATGTTGCAATAGGACAAAAAAACTCTTCTATTTCTCAATTAGTTAAAACTCTTGAATCACATGATGCAATGAAATATACAACAATTGTTTCGGCTTCAGCTAGTGATTTACCTGCTTTAAAGTATATTGCTCCTTATACAGCAACAACTATTGGTGAAGAATGAATGGCTAATGGAAAAGACGTTTTAATTGTTTATGATGACTTATCTAAACACGCTGTTGCTTATCGTACTATCTCTTTATTATTAAAAAGACCTCCGGGAAGAGAAGCTTATCCTGGTGATATCTTTTATCTTCATTCTCGTTTATTAGAAAGATCTGGAAGAATGAATAAATTTAATGGTGGTGGTTCTATTACATCTTTACCAATAATTGAAACTCAAGCAGGGGATATTTCTGCTTATATTCCTACAAATGTAATTTCAATTACTGATGGACAATTATTTATGGATACTGATATGTTTAATGCCGGTAATCGTCCTGCAATAAGTGCCGGTTTATCAGTTTCACGGGTTGGATCTGCTGCTCAAGTTAAAGCGATCAAACAAACATCAAGTTCGTTAAAATTAGAATTGGCTCAATATTCTGAACTAAATACTTTTAGTCAATTTGGTAGTGATTTAGATGCAGAAACTAAAAAGGTTCTAGACCATGGGCAAAGAGTTAATGAAATGATTAAACAACAAGAAAACAAACCTTATAGTCAATATGAAGAAATTATTCTTTTATTTTCTATTAAAGAAAAATTTATTAAATACATTGCAGTTGATGACATCTTTAACTTTAAAATTGCTTTATTAAATCACTTTAACAAATTAAAAATTAAAAATGAAATTATCAAAGCAAAAGAATTAACAGATAAAACGTATGATGAATTAAAAAAAGAAATGCAAAAATTTATCAACCAATATGTTAAATTAAAATCTTAATTATGCAATCACTAGACTATATTAAAAGAAGAATTAAAACAGTAAAAACTACATCTAAAATAACAGGAGCAATGAAATTAATTGCTACTGCTAAGATGACTAAACAAAGAAATAATTATGAAAAGATTAAATCTTTTTTTAGTGATTTTTACAACCTTCTTTCTAATTTTGCAAATTCAATTAAGGTTAAAAAAATCGATGAATCTAAACCTATTCTATATGTTTTAATTAGCTCTTCTTTAGGTTTATGTGGAGCATATAACTCTAATGTTTCTAAAAAATTAATTTCTGTTTTAAAACCAAATGATAAAATTATTGTTTTTGGAAAAAAAGGTTATTCATTCCTTAAATCACGTAATTATAAAGACCAAATTATTTTACAGACTGAGTTTTTAGAAGGATCTAGTTATTTAGAAATTTTACCAATTACAGAAGTAATTATTCAAGCTTATAAAAATCAAGAATTTAGTTGTGTTAAGTTAGTATATACAAAATATGTTAATTCAATGAGTTTTAATCCTGAAATTATTAGAATCTTACCATTTGATAAAGTTCTTTTTGAACAAAACTTTACACCATCTAATGAATATAAAGAAAAAACAGATTTAAATCAAGTGGTTGAGTATGATTCAACAAAACAACAAATATTTGAAAGTTCTATTAGTATTTATGTTTCTACTTTAATATATGCATCAATTATTGAATCAATGTTATCAGAAACTTCTTCTCGGAAAAATGCAATGAAATCAGCTACAGATAATGCTAATGAATTAATAAATGATTTACAATTAATATACAATAGATTAAGACAAGAAAAAATTACTCAAGAAATTAATGAAATTGTGGGAGGGTATATAAATGAAAAATAAAATTAAAAAAAATTCTAAACTTAAAAAAATTCAAAAAACAATATCAACTAGTCCAACTGATGGAGAGATTGTTGAAATTTTAGGGTCTGTTTTAAACATTAGATTTGATAAATCTAAAATGCCTAAAATTTATGATGCTTTAGAAGTTAATAATCAAGGAAACAAATTAATTCTTGAAGTAGAACAACTTGCAGGTGATAACACAGTAAAATGTATTGCAATGGGTCCAACTGATGGTTTAAAAAGAGGAGATAAAGTTAAACAAACATTTAAACCAATTCAAGCTCCTGTTGGAAGTGAAATATTAGGAAGAATGTTTAATGTTACAGGAGATCCTATTGATAATAAACCATTCAAAGGAACTAAATATGCTTCTATTCATAATGCTGCCCCTAAATTTTCTGAACAATCTAATAAGATAGAAATTTTTGAAACAGGAATTAAAGTTATTGATTTATTAATCCCTTATGTTAAAGGTGGTAAAATCGGTCTATTTGGTGGTGCTGGTGTTGGAAAAACAGTATTAGTTCAAGAATTAATTAATAACATTGCTAAATCACATGGTGGTATCTCAATTTTTGCTGGTGTTGGTGAAAGAACAAGAGAAGGTAATGATTTATATAATGAAATGACCGAATCAGGAGTTATTTCAAAAACTGCTTTAGTTTTTGGACAAATGAATGAATCTCCTGGAGCAAGAATGAGAGTTTGTTTAACTGGTTTAACAATGGCTGAATATTTTAGAGATGTTAAAAACCAAGACGTTTTATTATTTATTGATAATATCTTTAGATTTACACAAGCTGGTTCAGAAGTATCTGCGCTATTAGGAAGAATGCCTTCTGCTGCAGGTTATCAGCCAACGTTGGATTATGAAATGGGACAATTACAAGAAAGAATTACTTCTACTAAAAAAGGTTCTATTACTTCTATTCAAGCAGTATATGTTCCAGCTGATGACCTAACCGATCCTGCTCCTTCAACCACATTTACTCACTTAGATGCAAAAACAGTATTGGATAGAAAAATTGCTTCATTAGGTATATATCCAGCAATCAATCCATTAGAATCAAGTTCAAGATTATTAGATCCTAAAATTGTTGGTATTGAACATTATAAAGTTGCTAGACAAGTTCAAGAGATTTTACAAAAATTCCAAGAATTACAAGATATTATTGCTATCTTGGGAATGGATGAATTATCAGAAGAAAACAAATTAATTGTTTCTCGTGCACGTAAAATTAGAAACTTTTTATCTCAACCTTTCTTTGTTGCTGAAAAATTCTCAGGATATAAAGGAGCATATGTAAAAATTGCTGATACTATTAGAAGTTTCAAGGAAATTATTGATGGAAAATGTGATAACATAAGTGAACAACATTTCTTATATGCTTCTACAATTGATGAAGTTAAAAAAAGAGCAAAAATTAAATAAATATGAAGATATATGATGCATTGACAGGAAAAATAAATAAATTACCTGATGATGAGGTAATTAGTATTTATTATTGCGGTCCAACAGTTTATAACGATGTTCATATAGGAAATATTAGACCAGCGATAACTTTCGATGTTTTACACCGCTTTTTACTTCAACAAAGGAGAAAAGTTATTGTTTTATCTAATATTACAGACATTGATGATAAAATTATTAAAGTTGCGCAAGAAACTAATAAAACTGAACCAGAAATTTCTGAACACTATTTTAAAAACTATGTTGATGTTTTACGTTCTTTAAATATTTTGGAAATTCCCTTTGAAAAAGTTTCTACAAATATTGAAAATATTATTTCAATTATTCAAAAATTAATTGATGCGGGATATGCATATGTTAAAAATGGTGATGTTTATTTTTCAGTTAAAAAATATAAAGACTATGGTTGCATATCAAAACAAAACATCGATTCTTTAATTAAAAATGTAAGAATTGATAATTCAATTCATAAAAAATCTCCATTAGATTTTGTTTTATGAAAAAAAACTAATGTTGGATTAAATTGAGAAAGTCCGTGATCAAAAGGTAGACCTGGTTGACATACTGAATGTGTTTCTATTATTAACAAGCATCTAGCAGAACAAATTACAATTCATGGTGGTGGAGTAGATTTAAAATTTCCTCATCATGAAAATGAAAATGCTCAAAATGTTGCTTTAACAAATAAAAATCTAGCTAAAAATTGAGTTTATGTTGGCCATGTAACAATAAACAATGAAAAAATGTCCAAATCTCTTAATAATTTTGTTTTGGTAAAAAACTTATTAAATGTTTATTCGTATGAAATTATTAGATGATTTTTTTACCAAACAAAATATGAAAATCCAATTAATTTTTCATATGAGTTATTAGAACAAATAAAAAAAGATTTTATTAAAATTAAAAAAAATATTAATTTGGGTATTATTAATTTATTCTTATCTTCTCATCAAGTTGATGCATCAGTAATTGAATATAACAATGCTTTAGATGAAAAATTTTCTTTTCATTTAAATAATGATTTAGATTTTCCTAATGCAATAAAAGAATTTATTGAACAAAATAAAAGTATTTCAAGTTTAATAAAACAAAAAAATTATATTGATTTAAGTAAAATTATTGTATATCAAGTTAATGAATTACAAATTTTAGGTATAGAATATAAAAACCCACTTGAATTAGAACATGAATTAATTTCTAAATGAAAAGATGCACTGGAACAAAAAAATTATCCTGAATCTGATAGAATCAGAAATGAACTAATTTCAAAAGGAATAATTTAATATGTATTTATTTGGTAAAAAAGCTTTATACGATAATTTAAATAATAGCAATATTGAAATAGTTTATCTAAATAAAAAAGATGACAGTTTAGTTAAAATATTGAATGAAAATAATATTAAATATTCATTTCAAATAAATAAAGGATTGTTGAAAAAATTTTCAAAAATCAATCACCAAAATATAATCATTAAACTTATTGATAATAAAAATTCTACCCTTGATGAATTTTTAAAATCACATGATGATAAAAAATTAACATTTTTACTTTTAGATTCTATTCAAGATCCAAATAATCTAGGTTCTATTTTAAGAACAGCAGAATCTTTTGGAGTTAATGGTGTAATATTTAAAAAAGATAATCAAGTTGATATTACTGATACCGTTTCAAGAATTAGTATGGGAGCTGTTAATAATTTAAATATTTTTAAAGTTACTAATTTAATTGATGCAATAAACAAATTAAAAAAATACGGCTTTTGAATTTATTCTTCATATATTAGTAATCAGTCACAAGATTTTAACAAGATTAGATATTCTAACCGTACTTGTCTAGTTGTTGGTAATGAAAATAAAGGTATATCATCTTTAATTATTAAAAATTCTGATTTTTTAATTCACATTAAAACAATTGGAAAAACTCAATCATTAAATGTAGGTGTGGCTACAGGAATTTTATTACAAAAAATTACTATGCAATAAATTACTTTGTTGGTAAATTATTAATGTCCATCAAAGCTTCATTTTTTTCTTCTTTTGATGTTTTTGAAGAAGATATTTTTTTACAATTTTTATAAATAACATATCCTCTTTTCAATAAAAAAATTTTATTTAATAATGAATCTAAAACGTTTCTTTTAGACATTAATGATTTAGTGGGAGGATTTAGATAATCCACTTTTGATTTGTAATAATTAATTATTTTTGGATCTTGTTTTTTTTTATCTTGTCAATATTCTATAAATTGATCAATGTTTAAAATGTTATTTTTTTCATAAAAGAAAAATATTGATTTTAAAATTTCAATTTCTACAAACCCTTCCATAGTTGAAAGAGACAATTTTTCTTCAACAGTTGGAACAAATTCATTATTATTGAATAAAAAAATAATTAAATTTTGTAAAACCTTTTGTAATTCTTTTGTATTTTTATCAATTTTTCTTTTAAATACTTCTTCTAAATCTATTTTTACTGATTGATTAGAGTTATAATATTTATTTTGATTTTCAGATAAATTTTCTGAAATAGAAACAACATGTCTATTAATATAATTAAAAATTTTTTGTTCTTCTATATTATTAATTTGTTTTTCTATTTTTAAATATTCCTTTTTAATTAAATCTTCTTCAATTCCTGTTTTTAATGAAATTAATTTGAAATAATCATTTAATAGTAATTGTTCACCATATTCGCATATTAAATTTAAAACTTTTTTAATTTTTTCTAACTCATTTAACTTATTATGATCTTTAGTAATAAGTTTAGAAATTACATATGTAATAAAATCTACAATATGTTTTTCAAAGTAAAGTTTAAAATCATCTATTTTTTCTTTTTGAATTAATTCATCAATATCTTTATATTTATCACTATCAAACAAAAAGATATTTACATCGATCCCTCTCTTTATTAACTTAATTGCATTATTAATTGTCGCATCAATTCCTGGTTTATCATTATCCAAACACATAGTAACTTTGTTAAAATTTTTCAATAATAATAAGTTAATATGTGAATTTGTTAATGCAGTTCCCATTAATGCAACAGCATTTTCTATTCCTTTTTGATATAAAGAAATACAATCCATAAAACCTTCAGTAATAATTAATGAGTTTGTATGAGTTTTTAAGACATTATTTAAATTAAAAAAAGTTTGTCCTTTATTAAATACTGGTGTTTCAGAAATATTTAAATATTTAGAGATACTATCCGAACTTGATTCAATTAATCTTCCACTAAATCCTACTACATTATCATAAATATCAAAAATAGGAATAATAATTCTTTTGTGAAAAAAATCATATGGCGTTCCAGATTCAGAAATTTTTATTAATGATAAATCAATTAATTCCTTAGTTGATCATGTTGTTGATATGTTTTCATTGTTTCCTAAAATATTATTTTTGTTAGTTAATATCTGATAGATCATATCTTTATTTTCATCAGCATAACCAATTTTAAATTTATTAATTATTTTTTGATCAATTCCTCTTGTTGCTAAGTAATTAACTATTTTTTCATTTTCTTTTTTATAAATTACTTGATGATAATAATCACATGCTAATTTGTTGGCATCATGATATTTTTTGTTAGCATCTAAAATTTGATTTGTCTTTATTGAATTTATATAATCTGGTACTTCAATGCCATTAATTTTGCATGCTTCTTGAAAGGCTTGAATATATGGTATTTTTTTATATTTTTGAATAAATGAAATAGCATCACCTTTTTCCCCACAAACAAAACACTTTCATATTTTTTTCTTCGGAGATATAGATAATGAAGGATTGTGATCTGTGTGAAAAGGACATAAAGCAAAATAATTAACACCTGCTTTTTTTAATGTTAAAAAATAACCAATCGTTTTAACAATATCAACTTGGTCTTTTATTTTATCTATTTGATTAAAATCATTGTTATTCTTGTTCATGTTTTTTGATTATCTCTAATAGTTCATCATAGTTAATTCTTTTTTGTTTCATCGAATCTCTTTCTCTTATCGTAAATGTTTTGTTTTCTAAATAATCAAAATCAATTGTTACACAATATTTTGTGCCGATTGCATCTTGACGACGATATTTTTTTCCAATTGTTCCTGTTGTATCAAATATACAAGAAATGTTATTTTTAATAGTTTTTAAATACAATTTATGTGCTTCATCTTTTAATTTATTAGTTAATGGTAAAAAAGCTATTTTATAAGGAGCTAGTTTGTATGGAAGTCTTAAAACAATTCTTTCTTCATCTTTTTTTAACTTTTCTATTTCATACGAATTACATATTATTGCATAAAATAATCTTTCAATACCAACTGAAGGTTCTATTACATAAGGAACAAATTTTTCATTTTTAATAGGATCAAAATATTCTAATGAAGTATTTGAAAGTTTAGAATGTGCTTTTAAATCATAGTCTGTTCTATTAGCTATTCCTCATAATTCACTTCATTTGTGTGGAAAATTAAATGAAAAGTCTACTGTTCTAGTAGAATAATGCGATAAATCATCTTTATCATGTTCATCTAATTTAATATTTTCTTTTTTAATACCTAAATCATTTGTTAAAAATTTTTCAATTTTATCTAAATAATTTTCAAATCATTGATTATCAGTTTTTGGTTCACAAAAGAATTCTAATTCCATTTGTTCGAATTCTCTTGTTCTAAAAATGAAATTTCCTGGTGTTATTTCATTTCGAAATACTTTTCCAATTTGAGCTACCCCGAAAGGAATTTTTGATCTAGTTGTTCTTTGGATTGAATTAAAATTAATAAAAATACCTTGTGCTGTTTCTGGTCTTAAATACAATTTATTTTTTTCATCATTAATTACACTTTGATATGTTTGAAATAATAAATTAAATCTTCTTGTTGGAGTTCAGTTGAATTTACCACATATAGGACAAACAATCTTATTATCATTAATGATTTTATCTAATAATTTAAGGTCTGTGCTTTCATTTACTTTAATTCCTTTAAGATTAAGTGAATTAATTAATTTTTCTGCATTAAAACGATTTTTACATTCTTTACAATCAATTAATGGATCAGTAAAATTTTCTATATGCCCACTTGCTTTTCAAACTAATGGATTTAAAATTATTGATGAATCAAGGCCATAAATGTTTTCTTCTGAAGTCACAAATTTATCTCATCATAATTTTTTAATATTGTTTTTTAACAAAACACCTAATGGACCATAATCTCAAGCGTTTGCAAGTCCACTATAAATTTCTGAACTTGGAAATACAAAACCGTAATTTTTTAAATAATTTACTATTTCTTCTTGGGTTAGTTTAGGCATATTATTATTATAGTTATAAATATATTAATTTATAAAGAACAAAAAATTTTTGTTTGCTATTCTATTTGTAATAAATTGATTTATTTCTTTTTTTTCTTTTTCATTAAATAGTTTTATTGACTGATCAAGCATAATAATTTTATTTTTTAAAGTACTAAAATAAAGTAAGTTATAAACAAAATTATTTTTTTGATTAAGTTTATCATAAATATTTAAATTAAAAAAATTAATCATATTAATGATTTGTGAATCAGCATGTTTTATGACATTTATTACATCCTCTTTCATAATCCTTACATTTCAATCAAGTAAATAAACGTTTTCATTAATTATTTTTTGATTGTGTGTAATCGATAAATCATTTATTTTTGATAAATCATTAATATTTAATTTATCAGATAATGTATCACCCACAAGAATTTTTTGTTCACATTGTTCGTTTTTAAAAGTTAGTGATTTTATCTTTTCGTTTATTTGCAATTGATCTTCATTATTTTTGATGTTAGATAATTTTAATACTCCTAAAT
The DNA here is from genome assembly GCA_949282725.1 of uncultured Mycoplasmataceae bacterium. Taxonomy (GTDB): domain Bacteria; phylum Bacillota_I; class Bacilli_A; order Mycoplasmatales; family Mycoplasmoidaceae; genus Malacoplasma_A. The sequence continues at coordinate 160,527 of CASDPP010000003.1, read as the reverse complement.
ATATTTCAACCATCTTAGAGTATTCATTCTTTTTTGCAAAAAAAGAAAACAATTCTGACATGGAACTCATACAATTATGTAATAATGCAAAAATTAAAAACAAATTGTAAACATTTAATTTATTGTTCATAATCAAAACACATCCTATAAAGACACTAAATAAATAGCACAATTCTTTTAAAAAATAATCTCAAAATAAGACATGATTTGTATCAGCTTGATTTTTAATATATGTAGTTTTAAAGTTGAAAAAATTATTTTTTAATTTTTCGATATTTTTCATTTTTTGTGATGGATATAATTTGTTTAAAATATTTTCTATAAGTTCTGATGTTGAAGAAGTTGTTTGACTAGTATATTGGATAATTAATTTAAAATTTCTTTCACTTATTCGATATGTAAAAAAATTTGTTAAACATGTAACTACTAAATAAAATAAAACAAAAAATAAAAAGAAATAATTAATAAATAATAAAATAACGGTTAAACAAACTATCATGATGATATTGGAAATAAAACTTGGAATAACTTTAATGTAATAATTTGTGATCGTTAAAATAGCTGATTCAATTAAATACAAATTATTTCTTTCATATTTATTAAAAAAGTCGCGTTTTTTATTTTTAATTATTTCAATAAATTTGTTAGTCAAAATATTGAAACTTTGCCTAAAATATATTAGCAAATAATTTGATAATAAATAATTAATTAAATGCTCTAGTAAATTAATTAAAACAAATAGAAATAAAATAGTAATTAAATTTTTTATTGATTCAATATTTACTGCAAATGATAATGATCAACTAACAACATTAGCTAATAAAGTAGATAAAATAATTGAACTAAAATTTAGTAATAAGTTAACTAAAATAAATTTAAAATTCGTTGGTTTTATAGTTAAATTATTTGATGTAAAATTAACTTTTGTTTTAATTTTATCTATTGTAATAATGATGTTGATATACTTTTTAATAAATTGTTCTTTTGTTAAGTAATATTCCCCTTTTGCTGAATCATATATCTTAAATGAGTTGTTTTGTTTTTTAAAAAATACATAATGAAATAGATTGTTTTCATTAAAAATTGTTACATAATACTTGTTCTTATTTAAATCTAATAATTCTTCATCTTTCCAATGAAAACTTTCAATAAGCAAATTATATTTTTGACCTAATAGTTCAAAATCATAAATGCTAAGCCCACTATCTGTAATGTTAGCACTATCTAGAATTTCATGTTTAATGTTTTGATTGTAATAGTGTTTAACAAATGAATTAATTACACAAACACCACATTCTAAACTACTTTTCTGTTTAGTAATTTCCATTCTATATCTAATATAGAATTTTTTTTATTTTTCTATAATATATAGCTTGATTTTGTTTTTTTTGAAAAACTGATCGTTACCAGAAATAGGGATTCTTGCTAAAAATAAGCAACCAACTACTTTTGCTTTTGATTTTAACGCTAATTTATATAACGCATCAACAGTTCCACCTGTTGCTAAAATATCATCTACAATTAAAATTTTATGGTTTTTTTTGATATCGTTTTTAGATATTTCTAAAGAATCTTGTCCATATTCTAAATCAAATCTTTGTTTAATTGTTTCACGAGGAAGTTTATTTTTTTTTCTTGCTACAACTATTCCTTTTGACATTTGTGAAGCAATTGGACAACCTAATCAATATCCTCTAGATTCTGGTGATAAAATCATATCAAAATCAAGATCTTTAATTAATTTTACCGCTTCATTAATTAATTGAGAATAGATCTTTCCGTTAGTCATTAATGGGGTTCAGTCTAAAAAGTTTATTCCTTTTTTAGGAAAATCTTTAACGTATTTGAAATAGTTAGAAAATTTAATTTTTTTACAACTTTTCATGTTTAATTGGTTTGTTTATACCATCAATAATTTGTTCATCTACTTTATCAAGATTTTTATCTTTAGTATCAAGGAATTTTACATTTGAAGCATATTTTTGTTTAACTAAAAACATTGGAGCTAATAATGCTGGAACACAAATAAAATTAAATATTACAATTACAAATTGTGCTAATAATAACGGAATAAATAAATATGTTATCGAACTTGAACCAATTATGATATTTACTATATTAAACAAAATCATAAAAGCTAAATATATTGAAATAATCTTAATATGACATTTAATTTCATCATTATATGTTTGAATAATAGCTTTAAATGATTTAGCGTATTTTTTAATATATTTACTTGATAAATCACCAATAATTAAAAATAACAAGTAAATGTTAAACATGAATTGCAAGATTAATGAATAACAAATATATTCATCAATATAAATTTGACAGACAATTAACACAGCAAATGATAATAATGAACTTAAAAATGCTGAAACAAAAACAATAATAAATGTTTGTCATCCAAATCTTACAAATGCTAATAAAGAAATAATTAATAATACAATGGTTAAAACAAAAATTATATTTTTTAATGATAATAACGGAACTGAGTTTGATATTTCTTGGAAAGAAATATATTGTGCACTATAACCTAAACCAGTTAAAAAAGAAATAATTTCTGTTTGATCACCTGAATAATAATCATTGTAGGTAAATAAATAAATATAGTGATCAGAATAAAATGGTGAATATCAAGCACTAGAATTTGGTATATTATTAACTATTTGATTAAACATTTCTTGTGTTATATTTGTGTTAGAATAAATCACCAATCTTGTTCCACCAAAAAAGATATATGAATTATGAATTCCTAATGTAAAAAACAAAGAAAGACTTAAAATTGCAATAATTAAAATAGTACTTAATGTAGCAATTAATGGTCATTTGAAAATATTTAGTTTTGATCAAAAGTTTTGTTTTAATACTGGTGTGAATGAGAAATATTGTGTGTAAGCATTTTTAGATAGTAAATTTTTAAATCATGTTAGTTTTTTTTGATAAGAATATATTGATGAAGAAAAATTATAGTTATTTGTTTTGTTAAAAAACATTGAAAAAATTAAGAGGATAAAAATAAAACAATTGAATACAATTGATAATAGTGATCCAATAACCATGAAACATCCTAAAGATGTAAACATTGATTTAGATAATAAAAATATTAATAATCCTGTTGTAAAAGTAATGATATGAAAATCAAATATTTGTAAAAAAGATTTTCTAATAGTTTCTTTTACAGCAGACATAACATTCTCATAACGTAAGATATTTTTTTTGTATTTTTCCAGAAATACTATTGAAGAAAATAAACCTAAAGTTAATAAAATAATTACACCTATCAATAAATTAATTGATATTTGAAACCCTGCTAATACATAGAACATTATCGACAATGTTGTAGATAAAACTATAGCTGATGAAGCAATAATTCCTGGTATTTTATACAAAATAGAAACAATGATAGATATTAATAAAATTAATGTTAATAAGATTATTAATAGTGATAAAATACTTGAAATAGAACCAAATAATCCATCCTTAAGTTCTAAATTAATAACATTAACATAGTTTTCTTGATTTTCAACAATTGTCCCTTTTTCGTTGTGACCTGTAATTTTTGACCAAATTTGTGTTTTAGTTTCATTAGATTCACAAATATTTTTAATTGGATAAGCAAAAGTATAATCGGTAATTTCTCGATAATATAATTTGTAGTTATATTGGGTTAATCCGAAAGATTGAATAGATAATCATCTATCATTTGCGTTTTCTGAAGGGTTTTTTGGACTTTTTTCTGGAATTTGTTTTTTATAAGATCTGTTGTTGTTTTCATCATCTGAATTAATTATTATTCCTAAAATATATTTTGACAAAAATGTATATTTTAAATTTCCTGAATGGTTTGTTTTGTTTGTCGTTTTATCTAGTGAAACATCTTCAAGAAAATTAATATAATTTTCATTTTTTAAATTATCACAGAAAATAGAACCAGATGATAATTCGGACTGAGTTGTTGAATCAAGACTCATAATTTGTGTCGGGTCTATTTCCAATGTATCATCGTGTGCAATTAACCAATCTTTACCAAAGTTTTGTTCTGATGATTGCAAGTTGTTATAATCTTCTTTAATTTTAGTTGGAGCTATCATTTCTCCACCATTATCTTGATAATTTTTAACAGTTCAAATAATGTAATTTAATCTATTTAATAAACTGTTTTGATCACGGATTATATATATGTATGGTTGATCTGTATAATCTTTACTCTTTTCAAAATTTTCTCTTATATCTTTTCATGAATCTTTTAACAAAATATCATATTTTGTTTGATCTGATGAAAGAGAAATATCATCATTCGATTTAATTAGATCCTCTTTTGTGTAAATAAAATTTTGATTTGTATCATTACCTTTGTGGTAAAAAACTGATAATCTTGATGCATTTACAGCATTAAAATATACTTCTGCTTGTGGTAAATCTTTATCTTTCGAATCTTTTTGATTAGAAACATTTATATCAATATATGCATGATAGTCATCATGTTGATCTTTTTTAATTTCTGAGTAAATATTGCTAACATTAATACCTCTATCAGAAAGATATTTGTAATAATTATCAATTGATTCATTTAGTTTTTTTTCTATAACATCATAATTTTTAATGTCTGTATTAATTTCGTTAGGATTTTCTTTTTTTTCTAAATCAAGTTCAAATTTAATATCATATGATTTTTCATATTTTGAATCAAGTTGATAATTTGTGCAAGAATAATACAATGATCCAGCTGAACATCCCAATGAAAAAAATAATATAAAAAGCACTATAAAAAAATTTAAAACTTTTTTAATTTTTTTATTTGGTTTTGGGTTTTGTATTATTTTATTTCTTCTTTTTATCACAGACATCGATGTATTATTATTTTATATAAATAATTAGATAAAGATATTATAATGAATTATTATAATTATTATTTTTAAATATTTTTAGAAAAATAAGTAAATTATTTATGAACAAAATAGAAAAAATTAGAGGAACGTTTGATTTGTTAGATGATGATGCTCAAAAATTTCTTTTTGTAATCAATATTTTAACGTCTCTTTCGTATCAATATGGGTTTAATCCAATTTTTACTCCAATTCTTGAAAATACTAATTTATTTTTAAGATCTATTGGCGAAGAAACTGATGTTGTAAACAAAGAACTATATACTTTTTTAGATCGTTCAAATCGTAGTATTTCTCTTAGACCAGAAGGCACAGCTTCTGTTTTAAGATCATTAATTGAAACTAAATATTTTTCCATTAAACAAACACCATTTAAATATTTCTATTATGGTCCTATGTTTCGTTATGAAAGACCTCAAGCAGGAAGGCAAAGACAATTTCATCAATTCGGAATTGAAATTTTAGGAACTAATTCATATTTAGACGCTGTTGAGGTTGTTTTATTTTCAGTTACTTTTCTTAATTCAATTAAAATTACTAATTACAAACTTTTAATTAATAATATCGGCGGAATTGAAACAAGAAAAAAATGAATTCAAGAATTAAAAAAATATTTTTCTAAATATCAAAACCAATTAACAGAAGATTCAAAAAGAAGATTAAAAACAAATCCATTAAGAATTCTTGATGATAAAGTTGATGGAACAAAAGAATTTGTTAAAAAAGCCCCAAAAATAGATCAATTCTTAAATGATGAAGAAAAAAAATATTTTAAAAATATAACTAATTTATTAAATAAATTATCAATTAAATATACAATTGATTCAACATTGGTTAGAGGTCTAGATTATTACACTAATTTTGTTTTTGAAATTGTTTCAAAAAATAAAGAATTAAGTGGTCAATCAACATTAATAGGTGGTGGAAAATATGATGAACTTACACAAGAATTAGGCGGTCCTGACATTTCTTGTATTGGACTTGCTATTGGAATTGAAAGAATCATGATTTGTTTAAATATTGAAAATAAAATTATTGATGAAACAGTTATGAAATCACAAGTTTGCTTTTGTTGCTTGAATGAAAATCTTTTTGATAATTGTAAAATATTAGAAACAAAATTAAGAAACGATGGGATTTCATGTATAAGTAACTATAATACAACTAAATTACCAAAATTATTTAAATATGCTAAACAAAATCGAGTTCAAGTAGTAGTTATTATTGGTGAAAAAGAATTTAAACAAAATAAAGTAATTATTAAAAATCAAACAACTATGGAACAAAAAACTGTAGGAATAAAAGACTTATCAAAAACGATTCTTGCATTATTAAAAAAATAATTATGATTAGTACTTTTAATTGTGGAAATATATCTAAAAAAAATATAGGTAAAACTGTAAAAATTAATGGATGAGTTAAAAAAAATAGAAAACTTGGTTCACTAATTTTCATGGATGTTTATGACCGTTATGGACTTGTACAAATAGTTGTTGAAGAAAAAAATAAATTTTTTAAATCTGTGCTATCAACTACTGTTCAATCTGTTGTTTCAATTGAAGGAAAAGCAAGGCTACGTTCTAATCCTAATAAAAAAATTAAAAATGGTGATATTGAAATTTCGTTAAGCTCATTTGAAGTTTTATCTAATGCTAAACAAACACCAATCATTGTGGATGATGTTACTGATGCATTAGAAGATACTAGATTAAAATATCGTTATTTAGATTTAAGAAGAAGTCCTATCCAAGAATTAATTGTTAAGCGTTCTCAATATCTACATTTATTGCGTAGTTTTTTACAAAAAAATGATTTTATTGAAATTGAAACTCCAATTTTATCTAAAACAACGCCTGAAGGGGCTAGAGATTATTTAGTTCCTACAAGAAATAATAATTTATTTTTTGCTTTACCTCAATCACCTCAAATTTATAAGCAATTATTAATGGTAAGTGGGTTTTTAAAATATTTTCAAATAAGTAGATGTTTCCGTGATGAAGATTTAAGAAGTGATCGTCAACCAGAATTTACTCAATTAGATATGGAACTGTCTTTTGTTTCTGAACAAGATATTATGTCTTTAATTGAATCATTATTAACTGAAACAATAAATAAAATGTTTTCATATAAAATTAAAAAACCATTTATGAAAATTACTTATGATGAAGCAATTAATTTCTATGGTTCGGATAAACCTGATTTGCGTTTTGACATTAAATTAAATGAAGGAAATAACATATTTAAAAATTCAAAATGTAAAATTTTTCAAAATGCATTAAAAGATAAAAAAGTAATTAAATACCTAATTATTGATAAAGAAATATCTAAATCTGATATTGAAAAACTAAGAAAATACGCAAAAGATAATCATGCATTTGATTTAATTTGAATTAGTTATTTCAATAACCAAGTAGGTGGATCAATTAAAAATATTATTGAACCAAAAATTGTTAAAGAAATTTTTAAGACACATAAAATTAAATCAGGAAATATTTTTGTTATTGCTGATAAATTAAAAATAGTTAATGCTGCTTTAGGTGCTGTAAGAAATGAACTAGGAACTATTTTAAACCTTAAAGATCCTAATAACCTTAAATTTTGTTGAGTTACTAACTTTCCATTATTTGAATATAGTGAAACAGAAAACCGATGAGTTAGTGCTCACCATCCATTCACTAGTCCAACAGAAAAATGTCTTAAAACATTTACAACTAACCCTGAAACAGCATATGCTAGAGCATATGATATAGTTTTAAATGGATATGAAATAGGTGGTGGTTCAATAAGAATTACAGATCCAAATCTACAAGAAAAAATGTTTGAAGCACTTAAATTATCAAAATCAGAAATTAATGAAAAATTTGGTTTTATTTTAGAAGCATTTAAATATGGCGTTCCGCCTCATGGTGGAATAGCTTTAGGATTAGATCGTCTATTAATGATTTTATTACAAACTAAAACTATCCGTGATGTTATTGCATTTCCAAAAAACGCTCACGGATATGACATGATGATGTCTTCTCCAACAAGCGTAAGTGAAAAACAACTTAATGAATTAAATTTAAAAATCAAAAAATAGCTATGAATAATTTTATTAAAAATACTTATAAAAAATTAATTGTCTCTTGTCAAGCAGTTGATGATGAACCACTAAATAATGTCACAGCCATTACATTAATGGCTAAAGCATGTATTGAAGGTGGTGCTAAAGCCTTAAGACTTAGTCAATATCAACACATCAAAAGTATTCAAAACTTTATCAAAAATAATAAACTAAAAATTAATACAATTGGAATTATTAAACAAAAATATCCTAATTGTGATGTTTATATTACCCCAACATTAAAAGAAGTAAAACAATTAATATCATTAAAAGTTGATGTAATCGCTTTAGATGCTACTTTAAGAAAACGTCCAAAAGAATCTTTAGAACAATTAGTATCTTATATTCGAAAAAATCATCCTAAACAATTGATCATGGCAGACTGTAGCAATGAACAAGATGTAAAAAATGCAATCAAATTGAAATTTGATATGATCGGAACCACACTTAGAGGATATACAAAAGATACTAAAGGAAAAAATAATATTGAAAATAATTTTGGCTTTATTCGTTGATGTACTAAACAAACAAATATTCCTATTATCTTAGAAGGTGGTGTTTGAGATCCTTTAACAGCAAAAAATGCATTGAAAAAAACTAACATTCACGCACTAGTTGTAGGTTCAGCAATTACTAGACCAAAACTAATTACTCAAAAATATTTATTTGAAATAAATAAATAGACTTATATAATTATTAAATAATTATGAAATTAAATAATTATGAAGTTCCGTTTTTTTAAAAGAAAAAAAGAAACAAGCAACGGGGGAATTAAAGAAATAATTGCTAAATTATCACGTGGTTTAATGTTGCCAATTGCCATGTTGCCAATTGCAGGTATTTTTTTAGGAGTTGGTGCTGCAATTGTTAATAATGTATCACAAGATAATTTTTTATACATTCTTGGTAGTGTTTTAAATGGTGCAGGAAATGTTGTCTTTTCTGCTTTACCTGTTTTATTTGCTGTTGCTATTGCTATCACTTTTACAGGTGATGCTGGTGTAGCAGGATTAAGTGCCTTTGTTGGTTGAATAGTGTTTTGTGCATTGCAAAGTGCGTTGATTATTTCTCACACAGATGAAGCTACAAAAGTAACTACATATAATTTCCTATTTTATAAATTTGATAAAGCAATGTATAGTGCGATCTTTACATCAAATGTTGGTATCCAATCATTATCTACTTCTGTATTTGGTGGTATTAGTATTGGTTTTTTAATAGCATTTTTATATAACAAATATAAAAATATTCAATTACCAACAATCATTGGTTTTTTCTCTGGAGTTAGATTCATTCCAATTATTACATTTCTTTCTTCTATCATTTTAAGTTTGTTCTTTTCATTAATTTGACCAGGTGTTGGTCAAGGTTTATATTGAATGGGAGTTGGACTAGGTGAAATGGGAGAAAAAACATATGGTTTTAACTGTTTCTTACAAGATTTTATTTCTCGTTCTTTATGCCCGTTTGGTTTACATCATGCATTTTACTCTCCGTTATGATATACAAATATTGGTGGAAATATCAATCTAGATAGTGCTATTACTATCAATGGTGTTGGTATTGATGCAAGTATCTACGGTGGAAGTACATGAAGTGATTTATATACATATATATTTCACCATCAATATGGAGATGGTGTTAAACAAGTTTCAGGTGATCAATCAATTTGAATGTTTTTAAATAACTTTGCAGGAAGAGAAATTACTTTAGCAGATCAAACAGTTGTTAGATTAACATTTAAGAATCTTTCATCAGATTTACCTGGAGTTTATCCTGCACAATATATGCAAGGTAAATATTCAATTATGATTTTTGCTTTACCTGCTGCTGCTTTAGCAATGGTATTAACAGTTCCAAAAGGTGCTAATAGAAAAGTTGCTGCTTCTGTTATTTTATCTGCTGGTTTAACTTCATTATTAACTGGTATTACTGAACCAATTGAATTTACATTCTTATTCTTAGCTCCTTGATTATTCTGAGGATTCCATGCTGTATTTTGTGGATTAAGTGGAATGCTAATGTATATTTGTGGTGCTCATATCGGAATGACATTTAGTGGTGGATTACTAGATTTAATTATTTATGGTGTTATTCCTGATATTAGTAAAGCAGGAACAAATTTCTATTGAGCAATAGTTTTAGGTATTATTTTTGCACCAATATATTTTGTTGTTTTCTATTTCTCTATTATAAAATTCGATATTAAAACACCAGGTAGAAATACTAATGCTGAAATCAAAATGTATACTAAAAAAGATTATTTAGCTAAAAAAGAAGGATCTAAATCTAATAGTGGAATTAGTGACTTAGCTAATGAGGTAATTAAAGCATACGGAGGAAAAGAAAATATTAAAAACGTAGATGCATGTATTACTAAACTACGTATTCAAGTTGCTGATCCTAAAAAAGTTAATAAGGCAAGATTGATGGAATTAGGTGCTAGAGGTGTAATGTATCCATCTAAACAATCTGTATATGCTGTATTTGGTACAGATGCAGATCGTATCAAAAATGAAATTAAATCAATCATTTAATTATCATATATAATAACATACAAGTAATGCCAAAATCTAATTTTGTCAAATTGTCTAATAAATTCAGAGGCAAAACGGTAACTGTTAAATCTGTCGATTTTCATAACCCTGATGTCTTACATAAATTGCAAAATATAGGTATTGTTGAAGGGTCTAGAGTTCACGTTCTAGATTATGATAAAAATAAAAAATTCATTCATCTTCAGATAAACGGCGTTGAATATGTATTACGTGAAGAAGATTGTGATCACATAAGTGTCCAATAAGAATAATAAAAATAATAATTTTGTTCAAAAAACTAGTCATAGTCGAGTATTTACTGACTGACACCAAAATAAAAAAAGAAAGAAAAACAAACTTAAAATATTAGGAAAAGATAATATTTTATTATTAGGAACTCCTAATGTTGGTAAGTCTACTTTTTTTAATAAAATTTCTGTCGGAACATCTGCTGTATCAAACGTAGATCGGCTAACAGTAAGCAATAATGTTGCATCATTAAAAATAAATAAAAATATTAAAATAACTGATCTTCCGGGGATTTATAATTTATCACACCCAATTGATGAAGAACTTGTTATTGCCCATGAACTATTGCATGAAAATTTTACAAAAATTATAAATATTATTTCTGCTAGCAGTATTGAAAGAGATTTGTTATTATCGATTCAAACCATTGAAACAGGAATGGCTAGTAATTTAATATTAAATATGATTGATGAAGTTAATATTAAATCAATTAATATTAAAAAATTATCTAAATTTTTAAATAACATTAATATTACACTATGTCAAACTAATAAAGGATTAAATTTAGATAAAGCACAAAAAAATATTTTAAAATCTTCTCCTGTATCAGAAAACGTTGTTAAGTATTCAAAAGAAATTGAAAAGTTAATTAAACAAATTTCAGTATATTTACCAAAAACTAAAATTTCTAAAAGATATTATGCCTTGATGTTTTTAGAAAAAAATCATTTTGTGGAATCATTTTTTAAAAAATATTATTTTGATTCGTATACAAAAATCACAAAACTTTTATCTAAATATTCAAAAAGAAATTTTCATAAAGAAATTTTAGATTCTAAGAATCAATATGTTAAAAAAATTATTGATTCGTCAATTAAAAAAGACCAATATTTTAAAACTAGAGAAAAACAAAGAAAATTTGATGCAACAATTTTAAAAAAATGAGTTGGGATTCCGTTGTTTTTCGCTCTTGTTATTCTAATTTACTATATTTCTTTCGGTCCTTATATGGGAGGGAGTTTAAAAGATTTGTTTGGTGAAGATTTTTTAAATCAAATAGTAGCTGAAAAATGAATTAATTCTATTTTTGTAAAAATGCACTGTCCTGAGTGATGAACAAATTTCTTTGTTTATGGTGTATTTGAAGGATTATTTTCTGTTTTATCATTTATTCCAGTAATTTTAATAATGTTTTTCTTAATTAATATTATTCAACAAGTAGGTATTTTATCAAGAGTATCAGTCTTATTAGATGAAGCATTAGAAAAATTTGGTTTAACAGGAAGAAGTATTATTAATTTATTAACAGGTTTTGGATGTAGTGTTCCAGCTGTTATGATGTCTCGTTCTACACATACAAAAAAAGAAAAATTTATTACTCTTTTAATTACTCCTTTTGTTTCATGTAGCGCAAGAATTATTGTTTTTAGTTTTGTTTCTCAAGCTTTGTTTGGACCAGTCTATGGTTGATTAATGTTAATTTTTTTAATTGTTTGTTCTGGTATCATTGCTTTATTAATTGGATTAGTGTTTTCTAAAACAATGTTTAGAAAACAAAAAACTTTTTTCTTTATAGAGATGGTTAATTGAAGAAGACCAGATTTTGCTGTTATTTTTAAAGCTGTATGATTACAATTAAAGGAATTTATTAAAAAAGCATCAACAATTATTATTGTTTCTAATATTATTATCTGACTTCTAATTCATTTAGGAACACAAGGGATGATTATTAATGAATCAGATATCGGTAGTTCATTTATGGGTTATTTCTCTAAATGATTTAACTATATTCTTTATCCTGCTGGTTTTTTTGAGCAAGATGCTTGAAAGCTATCGTGCTCATTACTAACATCAATTCCCGCTAAAGAAATAGCAGTATCAAATATTAATATTTTATTTCAAAGTGAAAATTTATTTAATGACTATATTTCTAATCATATAGCATTGGGAATTTCTTATTTATTAATATTTATGACCTATGTTCCTTGTTTAGCAACTATTTCTGTTATTAAAAAAGAAGGTGGTTATAAATTATTAATGATTAATTTATTAACATCATTTACGGTTGCTTATTTTTTAGGTATTATTGGTTATTGATTCGTTAGATTGTGTTTAATTTAATACGAACGATTATCAATTTGTGAAAGAAACTCTAGTAAAAGATTTAAAGCCTCTTTATATTGTTTATTAATAAAATGTTTCTTTGCTGTTTCTAGAATATCTTTGTTTTCATTTGATTCATTACGATGCTTACTAGCAAACATATATAATCTTTCTGTAATCATTTTTAAAGAATCATTTGATGAAATTTTTCTTGTTAAAATTTCAACATTAGAATTTATGTTTGTTAATTCTTCTTTTATTTGTTTAAAATATCCATCAATACTATAATCTGCATGCAATAATTTATTTTCCATTTTTTCTAATGTTTGCATATTTAATAAAATAAGTTTATTAACTTCATCTTTTTCTGAAGAATCTTGTTTATTATTGATATTACTATCAATATATTTTAATTGCAATAAAATTAATTTTAAATCTGATATTTGTTCATAAAGATCTGTAAATAAATCAATTTGATGTTTTGCTTTTGCTGCTATATCTTGTAACATATTAAATAATGTTTTTAGATTATTTAATTGTTCATATAGTGAAGAAAGAAATAATGTTTTATCAACTTCTTTTTTATTTTCTGCAGTAGAAATAATTTGTTGAAGTGCTAAATGAATTGATGTAAATAAAATATTTATTTTATTTAATTCATTAACCATTTTTTTATCATTCTTAAAATAGTCAACTATTTGTTGAAAATTAGACTTAATTATTTCAGCATTTTTTTTCAAAAAGTTATATCTTTGTTTTATGAAATTTAAACTTGTTGAAATTAAGCTATTTAATTTATCTGAATACTTAATGATTTTTAACCCTTCATCTAATTTATTAATTGTAATAAATGATAGATTCATTGCTGTAGAAAAGTTGTACGTTTTAATATCATTTTCTATTTCTAAAATATTAGATTTAATATTTACTTCAATTTGTTCAAGTAAAACTATATCTCCTGAAGAAATAATTGTTTCTTTATTATTTCTGTATTCGTTAATGTTTTTTAAATTAGTTTTAATATAAAACAAGATATTATCTAAGACATAAATCTGATGAATTGTATTAACAAAAGTTGAAATATTGTAGTCTAGATTATTTATGCAATTTATCAATTTATCTTGATCAATAATTTTTAGTGAATCGTATGTTTTTAAAAATGAATCTACTATTTTATTATTTAATGTTTTAAAAATTGGAAAATTATATTTTAAAGATAAATTTTGTTCATAAAATTCTATTGCTTCATCAGTAATAATTCGATATTCTAAAAGAATTTTATTGATTTCATCATAATACTTAGTGAAATTGGTATTTAGTGATAACAAATCATATTTAATGGTATCACAATATTTCAAATCGTTTGTTATTTCATTAATTAATTTATTAGCTTTAATAAATGAGAAGTTAAAATTTGTTTCAGTTAATAAAATTAATTTTTCTTTAACAATATCACATTGAGCTTTAAAAAAAGTATTTACATTTTCAATTTTTGAAATAAATGCTAAAAAATCTTTGTTTTGTTCTGATAAAATTTTTAAATATTTAAATTTATCAAAATTTGCAAATGCATATAATGAATTAAATTGTGTTTTTAACAAATATTCTTTTTTCTTTAGTACTTTACTTGATAAAAATATTATTGAAAATAAAATTAATCCAATAAATATAACAATTAAAGAAGCTAAAAAAACATTTTTTTCTACATTCATTTCTTATTTAATTATATTTTATCTATTAAATATAAATCATAATATTGTTTATATAATTTCAAATTCTTAAAATTGTTTTTTAATTGATCAGCTATGTAATCTATAAAAATATTTTCAATGTCATGAGATATTTCTAAAAAATTTAATTTATTATTTTTGATAAATTGTCAATTGTGCCATTTTAAATCTGATGTAATAAACAATGTTTCATTTGTTCATTTTTTAGTATTGATATATTGTTTTAAAATACTAAATCCAGAACCACAAACAATTTTAATTTCTGATATTTTTTTCTTACTTAACTCAGGCAAAAAATTAAAATATGAAAAATTAAAATTTTGTTTAATATCCTTGATAATTTTTTCTATATAAATTTTTTTAGTTAATTTAATGTTAGATATACAATCGTTAGAATTAATAAGTTTGTATGTCTTTGGTAGACGATTAGAAAATGCTTTTTTCATTCCTAATGGTGCATTATCAAAATTTGTATGAATAGAAAACAATGTTATCTTATTTTTCTTCAATTCATTTATGTATTGTTTTTCATTTTTATTTTCATTTAATGAATCTAAAAAAATAGGATGATGTGAAATAATTAATTTAATTTTATTTTTCTTTACTAATTTAATTGTTTCATTATTAACTTCCAATGTGATTAACACTTTATCAACATCATCATTAAAATAAACAATCTTTCCTACTTGATCTCATTCATCTTTTAAAGATTTAGGATAATTTTTGTTTAGATAATTTAGTATTAAATTATTTTTCATTATTAATTAAATTATAAATGTTTTTATTTTTTGTTGATCTTAATAAGTTCTTGTTTTTATCAAACTTATTTTTTAGAAATAATTTATAAGATTTAAATTCTTTTGTTTTATTTTGAATGTTGTATGGTCCAAAAAATAAATCTGCTTCTGATACAACTTTTAGTCCTTTTTTCTTATTAAACATAATTAATGGATAAAAGTTTTTTTTATAATGAATTATCTGTTCATATTCTATATAAAAATCATTTAATTTAATAAATTCTCTTACAATGGAACTATTGTTATTAGGAATTACAATAAAATTCTTTATTTCATTTTTTGTTTTTAAAATATCTTGTAATATTTTAAAAATGTTGTTTCCTCCCATTCCGCATATAACACAATAATCTATTGTCTTATCTAATTCAAGATTTTTAAGACCATCGTTTAATATATTTTTTGTTTTTGATAATAGATTATGTTTAGTTAAGTTTGTGATTGTGTTATCTAATGGTTTTTGATTGATTTCAATGTTATAAATAAATTTTGCTTGATTATTTTTTAATGCTAATATACCTAAATAACCATGATCACTACCAATGTCAACAATCACTGAATTTGGTTTTATTTGCTTGAGAATTTGTTTAATTCTCTCCATAAATAAATGATTTTAATTTAGAACTTTTACTTGGATGTTTTAATTTACGGATAACTTTAGCTTCAATTTGTCTAATGCGTTCTCTAGTTCTTCCTAGTGCTTCACCAATTTCTTCTAAAGTCATTGGAGCATCATATGGCTTTAAACCATATCTCATTCTAATAACTTGTTCCTCTTTAGGTGTTAAAACAGCGCTAAATAGTTTTTCAATATGTTCGTTCATAATTTCTGATTCAACATATTTATCTGGTTGAGGGATGCTATCATCTTTAATAAATTCAGCAAAATGACTTTCTTCACCTTTAGAAATTGGTCGATCTATCGAAACAGGATCAACACTTATTTTCTTAATGTTTGCAACTTTTTTAACAGTAAATCCTTTTGCAGACCCACCTAACTCATTACTAATTTCTTCTACTGTTGGATTTCTACCTAAATCTTGAAGCAATTTTTTTTCTGCTTTCATAACTTGATTGATAGCATCTAACATATGAACTGGAATTCTAATAATTCTTGATTGATCAGCAATAGCTCTTGTAATAGCTTGTCTAATCCATCATGTTGCATAAGTTGAAAACTTATTTCCTAGTTTGTAATCAAATTTTGAAATCGCTTTCATTAAACCAATTGATCCTTCTTGAATCAAATCTTCTAATTCTAATCCACTATTAATAAATTTTCGAGCAATCGATGTAACTAAACGAAGGTTACTTGTAACCAATTGATTAATAGCATATTGTTTTTCTTCTGGATCTTTAGAATCTAATTTTTGAGCTACTTCTGCTTCTTCTGCTGCTGATAAAATTTTTGATGATGATAAAGCACCAAAGAAAGATTTAATTGTATCATTTACTTTATCTTTTTTTGATAATCTACTAGATTGTTTAATTTGATTAATTTGAAAATCTTTATTAACTGGAGAAGAAACTTTATCATCTAAATCATTAACAATTTCAATATTGTTGTCTGTAAATATTTTTGTAATTTTTTCTGTTAATTCATCAGATATATCATAGTTACTAAAAGTATTAAAAACGTAAGATCATGTTAATCTGTTTTTACCTTTTTTCTTATTTTTTGCTTTTACTAAAAGTTTGTTAATAATATCATCAAATTCAAATTCTGAAATCTTTCTTATTTTAACAATTGATTCTTGAATTATCTTGTTATTTTTTATTTTTTCTTTCTTTTTTGGAGTAGCTTTTTTTGATGATTTTTTTAGGATTTTAGTTTTTTTTGCAACTACTTTTTTAGATTTTTTAGAAGAAGCTTTTTTAGCTTTTAATGTTTTTTTGTTTTTTATTTTTTTAATTTTAACTTTAGGTTGTTTTGTTTTTTTAACAACTTTTTTTTGCTTTGATGCTTTTTTATTATTTTTTTTAATTTTCTTCTTCATAACTAATTAACTAAATTATAAAATGTTTTTATTGATTATTATTTAATAAAGTGATTTTTGTAGCAGTTAAATTTGGTGTTTGTTCAACAACTTTTTTCGTTTGAGTTGCTTCTCCTTCGCCTTTTTGGAGTGTCCAATATACCATTGTTAATAAAACAAACACTAATGTTTGAATTGTACCACATAATAAGTCAAAATACATATGAATTGGAGCAATTGTGAATGCAGCTAATAAATTAAATAGTCCAATAATAGGAATAGATTTTGTTACATAATATCATAAGTAAAATCATAGTGTTGTAATTAAACTTCCGGCAAAGATGTTTCCTCATAAACGGAATGATATTGAAATAACAGGAGTAATTGCTGAAATTATTTCTAATGGATTAATTAAAAAATAAATTTTTTTATTTTTAATTTTAGCACCAATTAAAAATACTTTAAAATATGATAAACGTTGATATTTAAAAGCAATAACAAATGTCCCTATCCAAGTAATAATCCCCATTGATAAGGTAACTGTCAATGAACTAGTAGGGTTTTCTAAACCAATAATTCCAATCATGTTAGAAAGAAAAATATATGACATTAAATAAAGAAAATAAGGAGTAATTTTTAAAAATTCTGGTCCTAAAATTTCAATTATTAATGATTTTACATATTCAACATAAATTTGCACTAATAAAACTATTCCTTTAGGAGCTTGGTTGTGTTTTAATTTCTTAACTTTAATGTAATAAATAATACTAATTATTGCAAGTATTAAAAAAATTACAAATATAGATAATATTTGTGGTCTTACTGAATATGGATTATATTCTTGTAAAGGAGTAGATAGCATATTATAAGAATTTAATAATTATAAATTATTTATCATGTTTATATTTATAAAATAGTGAATTGGTAATTACTAAACAAAATAAATACAATAAAACTCCAGCAATTAATGTGTATTCGTCAAAAATATTATTTCTTAATGAAATTGAAATTAATAACATGACAACCGGAATAAATAATAATAACATTCTAAACATTGAAATAATAACAAAAAATCATGTCTTCTTTTTTTCTGTTCCAATTGAATTGTAAAATATAAAACTCAAAGCAAAAGATAACATATATGATAAACACACAATTATTGATGAATATAAAATTGCATTATTTGATAACACAATTGAAGATGTTAAACAAGCAATAAAATATGCTAAAAATAGTATTCAAGATGTGTTGTAAATAAAAAATACTAATGGTTTATGACGATTAATTTTTTTTGGATTATTTTGTTCCATAAATTCTATCCCCCGCATCTCCTAATCCTGGTTCAATATATCCCTTTTTATTTAATTTTTCATCTAATGAAGCTGTGTATATTTCAACATCTGGATGAGCTTTTGTAATTACATTAACACCTTCTGGACATGAAACTATGCATACAAATTTAATTCTTTTAGGCTTGTATTTTTTAATAATTGTAATTGCTTCAGCAGCTGAATGACCTGTTGCTAACATAGGGTCTAATAAAATTACTTGTGCTCCCTTTATTGAATCAGGCATTTTACAATAGTATTGAACTGGCTTTAGTGTTTTTTTGTTTCGATATAATCCAATAAAGCCAATTGGTGCAGCAGGAATCATGTTTTTAAATCCATCAACCATTCCTAAACCAGCACGTAAAATTGGCACTAAAACAATTTGATCCTTTAATTTATATCCTTTAGTTTGTTTTAAAGGGGTTTTTATTGGAAATTGTTTTGTTTCAAAATCTTTTGTAACTTCATAAGCCATGAATTGAGAAAGTTCTACTAAATTAGAACGAAAATCTCGTGAGTCTGTATCTACGTTTCTCATTCTTGATAATTTAACTTTAATTAATGGATGTTCTAATATTTTAAACATATTATTTATATTATATATGTTTACTCACTTTTTTTATAAGGGTTTCCGTTGTTTTCTGGTGGAGAAGTTCATTTTGCAAAAAATATCAAAATAAATATTGTTAAAACATATGGGATTGCATATGATATTTCTCTTGGAATTCCTATATTAGTTAATACATTAGACATAGATAACGAAGTAAACATTGAAAAAATAATACTTGTTAATGTTATTCATTCTACTTTTCATGAGCCAATAATTAATATTGCTAAAGACAAGAAACCTAACCCTTGAGTGTTACCTTGAAATTGTTTAATATTAAATAAAAATAATGCTCCTGCAAATCCTGCTAATGCACTACCCAATAATACTGCTATTCATTGATACTTAGTAACATTGATTCCTTGTGAATCAACAGCATATGGATTTTCACCAATTGCACAATATCTTAATCCGACTTTTGTTTTTACCATTACTATTCAAATAGTTAATGCAATCAATAATACAACAACAAACATGATTATTGAAGAACCATAAACAGATCATCCGATATATAAGAAATCATTAAATCCTGATTGTAATTTTGTATTGCCGTCATATAAAACTTTAGCTAATGGCGCGTTTGTGAATGTTGCAAAAGCCACACCAATTAAATTAATAGCAGTACCACTAATAATGTGATTTGATTTGAGATTTATCGTGGCAAAAGCATGAAGCACTCCTACAATCATAGTTAATAACATTGTTAAAAATATAACAATAATTAATCCTCAAGGAGAAGATGAAAGACCCAATTTTGGACTTGATAAAATTCCAAAAAACACAGCACCAAAACACATCATTCCATCAATTCCAATATTAACTATTCCTACTCTTTCACACATGTATCCGCATAACGCTCCTAATAACAAGATTCCACCATATAGTAACATGTAATTAAATATTATTCCTGTTGTTGCCATTATTTTTTACCTCCTTTTCGATACAAAATTACATTGTGTTTGTATTTATTGATATATTGAAGATATAGTTTGTATAGATTATTGTTTAATTGATTTTTATCAAAATGATTTTTTTTGTTAACGATCTTTAATTCTTGTAATTTTTGACTAGTGCTATTAATTAAATTCTGAAGGTATCGAGATTTAATTTCATAATAGATTCTTTTAAGATATAGTGTTTTTTTTGTTTTCTTGTACTTAAATATACTAATATTTATTAAAATGTCTTTTGCTAATCTGTTATGATGAACAGTATAAAATTCTTTAAAAAATAAAAATTTGTTCTTAGTGTTTAAGGTATCGTAACTTTGATCATACATATCAAGTAAAAAATCAATTGTTTTATCTAATTTTTTAATCTTTTCTTTTTCGTTTGCAAAAAATTTATTCTTAGCAAGATCAGTTTGTTCAATTGTGTTTTTTTTATAAATTTTTAATAATTTATAATAATTTTTTAGTAAAAATTCTTTATCATTTAAATCATCTATGTTTGATTGATTGCGTTTAATAAAATCATCATATCTTTTTACTTTTGTTTTTCCCATGAAAATTCGTTTGATTCAAATTCATGGTTTAAATCAATAAAATATTGTGATTATTGCTGAACCATAAACAATTATTCCAAACATCAAGTCTGCTATAGCAATATCTACTCCACATACTTGACTTATATTAGCTTTTGCTCCTTGAATCATTCCAAATAAAAATGATACAGGTAAAACACCATATGGATTATTCATTGCTATTAAACCAATAGAAATACCATTAAATCCATCTTGTGGTATTACTTTATCTGTAATAGTAACGTTCATGGTATTATCTTTGCCAGCATAAATCATTGCTCCTAATAAACCAGCTAAAGCTCCAGAAATAATCATGATAATAATTTGATTCTTTTTAATATTAATGCCTGCATATTCTGAGCCAAACAAACTATAACCTGTACATGTACATTTTTTCCCAAATGTGGAATAATTAAGTAATAAAATGCTGAAAATTATCACAATAAACATAATAATTGTTAGTATCAATCAACTTCCTGATATATTTGAATTTCCAGAAATTGCTAACGTAAAGTTTGGTGATAAACCTTGTGTATTTAAACCACTAGAATCAATTTTAGACATTTTATTTCCAACTGTACTTAGTAAATATGCCCCACAAAAATAAATGATTCAATTAAATACAATTGATGATATTACTTCATTAACATTAAAATGAATTTTTAAAAGAATGATTATTAATGAAATCATACTTGCAAAAAACATGCAAATAAAAATCATGATTATTTGTCCTATTCCATTAGGAACGTTTGGCATGAATCATGTAAGAACTGTTCCGATTTGAGCCCCAAATAACATTTGACCAGAAATACCTATGTTAAATATTCCTATTTTGTTAGCAAAAATAAATGATAATCCTGCTACAACAAAAATGGCAATAGAACTAATTGTGTTTTTTCAGTTACTTGAACTAAATGGAGCAAGAAATATTTGCTCAATAACTTTAAGAAATTTACTACCTTCGTTTGCATAGATAATTTCAGTAATCAATAAAGAAATAATGATTGAACAAACTATGGCAGCAACAGAGAAAATAAAATTCTTTGTTGATTTTTTACGATTTTCTCCATAGATAAATTCGTGTGATATTTTTTTTAATTTCATTCCAAATAAAGATTGCTGCATATATTTTCTCCTAACTATTTGATAAGTATTTACCAACCTTTGCTCTAGTTGTTTTATTAACCAAATTATTGTAAACAATTTTACCTCTATTAATTACCGCAATTCTTGAAGATATTGAAAAAATTTCATCTAATTCATATGAAATTAATAATACACCAATCCCTCTTTTTGCTTCTTCAACTATTCTTTCATGTACCATTTGAATAGCTCCCAAATCTAGTCCTCTAGTTGGCTGAACAAAAATAGCTAACGAATGTTTTCTTGCCATTTCCCTACCAATAACTAGCTTCTGTTGATTACCACCTGAAAGAGATTTAGCTAACGTCTTACCACCATTAACACCTTGAACATTTCAATCATTAAATATTTTTTTTGAATAAATTTCTATTTGTCTATTATTTAAAAAACCAAAATTAGTAAATGGTTTTTTATCTATTTGAGGTAAAACAGTATTAATTTTTGATGTTTCGTTACCTATTAACCCATATTTTAATCGATCTTCAGGAATATGGATTACACCAAAATCATATAGTTTTTTTGGAGTATTTTTAATTGGTTCGATTTTAGAGTTTGTTTTATTGTTGTAAATTATTACATTACCTTTAACGTTATTTTTTAAAATTCCGCCAAGAATTAATGTTAATTCTGTTTGTCCGTTTCCTTCTATTCCAGCTAATCCTAATATTTCACCAGAATGAATTTTTAAATTTAAATTATTTAATGCTAATACTTTTGGTTGAGATATTTTTGGAGCAGATAAATTATTGATTTCACATATTATTGGTTGCTTAGAATATTGTTGATTAATATTGTCGTTTTTTGCAATAACTAATTTTTTACCAATCATTTTTTCTGTTAAAAATTCTTTTGATTTTTTCTTAACATTTACATAATCCACAAAACATCCTTTTCTAATTATTGTTGCGCTATCAGCAACTGCTTTAACTTCATCTAATTTATGAGTAACAATAATAATTGTCTTACCCATTTTTTTAAAATCTTTTAGCATTAATAAAAAGCCTTTAATTTCTTCATCACTTAATACTGCTGTTGGTTCATCAAAAATTAATATATCAACATCTCGATATAACAATTTCATAATTTCTGCTCTTTGTTGTTCACCAACTGAAGCATCTTTTGCTAATGTATCTAAATTAAGTTTTAAATTATATTTTTTTGATAACTCAAGAATTTTAGTTCTTGATTTATTGTAGTTAATAAATCCAAACTTAGTTTTTTCAGCTCCTAAAATAATATTTTGTAAAAGTGAATAAACATTTACTAATTTAAAATGTTGATGAACCATTCCAATACCTGCTTGTGTTGCATCATTAGATGAATTAAAATTCACAGGAAGACCATTAATTAATATTTTTCCTTTTGTCGGTTTAATTGATCCAAATAAAATTGATAATAATGTTGTTTTACCTGCTCCATTTTCACCTATTAAAGCATGAATTTCATTTTTTTTAACTTTTAATGTTATGTCTTGGTTTGCTTTAATTTTTCCGTTTTGAAATTCTTTAGTAATATGTAGCATTTCAACTGCATATTTTGTTTTTTTATCTTTATAAGCATCTAAGATGTTTTTAAAATTATTTTTTCTTTTTTTAAACAACATAAAATCTTAATATGTAAAATACATATTGTCCTCTATCATTTGAAATAAAGTAACAAAATCTTCTTTTGATTTTTGAACTAATGGTGTTGTATCTAATCATTTGATTGCTTTTGCATAATCATCACATCCTTCACCACCAGGGATTGAATTAATTGCTCTAATTAAATATTGTGCTCCTGCATCAGATAATTTAACTAAATTATTTTTAATATTTCCAACTGTTAAATATCCATAATTACCAATTGCA
Source organism: uncultured Mycoplasmataceae bacterium (assembly GCA_949282725.1). GTDB lineage: Bacteria > Bacillota_I > Bacilli_A > Mycoplasmatales > Mycoplasmoidaceae > Malacoplasma_A. The sequence goes on along the minus strand of CASDPP010000003.1, from coordinate 136,693 downwards.
CTATTTCTAATTTCTTCTGATTCTTGTTCTAATGTAATACTATCATAAGGGATTTCATTAGTTTGTCCATCTGATGTAGTATATCAACCCCTTGTGCCAAACAAATTACTTTGTAGAATCATGCTTACTACATAAGCAATATTTTTTTGTGCACTGAATTTAATAATTTTTTCTCCTTCGTTCAACGGTGATGTTGAAGTATATTGTCCTAATTCCCCTAATTCTTGATCTGTATCAACTCCAATTACTCCACATGGTGAATGTTGATTATAAATTTCTACACATGTATCTAGTGTTTGTGGTCCTGCTACAGGTAAAATCATATCAGCTCCTTGAGCAAGTAATTGTTGAACAGTTAATTTAGCATCACCAGCATTAAATGTTCCACTAAAATAAGATGATTGCTTACCACTTTTAATAATTTTCACTGTTCTTTTTTCTATTTCTTCGGGTGTTCATGTTTTAGATATTTCAGGTAAAACATATTTATTGTATGCATATACTCCTCATTCAAAACCACCCATAAAAATTGTTACATTTGGTATAGGTGTTCCGCCAAAAACACCTACAGCCAATTCACCATTATTTACTTTTGAATATACTTTTTCGTAGTTATCTTGTAAGTATTGACAAGCAGCAAATCCTGCTAAAAATGAACATTGATCACTTCTAAAATTAACAGAAGCAATATTGTCATTAGCAATTTCTGAATCAATTAAAACATAACCTGCTTTTGAAAAAATTGCTTGATTATTCATAAAACTAATTAAACCGTTAACATGAATATAACCAGGTAAAACAAGAGATTTTACATTATCATCAATTGCTGCTGTATATGAACTAACAAACCCTTGTGGACTATCACTTGCTGGTTTAGATGCTTTTGCACTATAAACATCAGGGCCTTGATTTTCATATTTGCAATCTTCCATTTTAATTTGCATATCTTTCCCTGGTACTCAGTTAATGTCATATTGATGTATTCAATTACATAACCCTAAATAAGCACCATTATTAAATGATTTATCTAAAACTTGATGCGTAGTACCATCGATAACTTCTTGACAATATGAATATAAAAAATTTTTATCTTGGATGTCTTGATCAGGATTATTTGATTTGTTTTTTTGAATAATTGATGTTTGAGTGTCTTCTGATGTCGGTTCGGCACTATCACCTATTCACTTTGTTTCTTTTGAAGTGTCAGCATAGGATAAAGTGTTAGTCTTATTTGAACTATATGGTTCAAGAGTTAAATATTGTGTTTTTCCTGATAATCCTGCTACCAAACCAAAAATTAATGAAAATGACAAAATTAATATTAATAATGGGATTAGTTTTTTATATATTCTATTTCTGTTTTTTGGAGTTTGTTTAGCCATGATAACTACAAAGAATAATAATTAGATAATTAGAATTACATAAGTATTATAATATATATTGAAATATATATTAATCATGTTTAATTTAAATACAAAAAAAATAGCTAAATTAAGTATTGACACAATTAGAATGTTAAGTGTTGAAGCTATTTCGGTAGCTAACTCAGGGCATCCAGGAATTGCTTTAGGTGCTGCTCCAATTATGTATGCTCTTTTCAAATACCATCTTGTATTTAATCCTAAAATTCCTAATTTTTTTAACCGTGATCGATTTGTTCTGTCGGCTGGACATGGAAGTGCATTACTTTATAGCACAATGTTAGTTTTTGGATATGATTCAATCAAGATGGATGATTTAAAAAACTTCCGTCAATTGAATTCTAAAACTGCTGGTCATCCTGAAAACATTTTACTTCCTGGTGTTGAAGTTTCAACTGGTCCTTTAGGTCAAGGTGTAGCTATGGCAGTAGGAATGGCTTTAGCTGAACAAAAATTAGCTCATTTATACAACAAAAGATGCGATTTAATAGATCATTACACTTATTGTTTATTTGGTGATGGATGTATGGAAGAAGGAGTTTTTTATGAAGCTATTTCTGTTGCTGGTAAATACAAATTAAATAAGTTAATTTTATTATATGATTCTAATAATATTCAATTAGATGGTAAGGTACAAGATTCAACAAATACTAAAATAAAAACTTTATTCAAAAGTGTTGGTTGAAATTACATCAAAGTTGCAAATGGAAATAATTATCAGGCAATTTCTAATGCTATTGCTAGAGCTAAAACTCATAAAAATGCACCGACAATCATTGAAATTAAAACTACTATTGGATATGGAACACAATATAAAAACTCTAATAGTGTGCATGGCTCACCACTAAAAGAAAATGATATTGCTGAATTAAGAAAAAAATTAAATTATAAAGTAGCACCATTTAAAATTCATTCATCTGTTACTGAAGATGTTTCAATTTTTGCTAAAAGAGGATTTTCAAAACAACAAGAATATAACAAAAAATTAAATTTAATTGAATCTGTAGATACTAAGCTTTATGATGAAATCATAAATGCTACTCAAAATAAATTTAATTTTTTATCAAGTTGATATAACGATGCACCACATGCTGATCTTGTTTCTACTAGAAAATTATTTGGTGATGTTTTACAAAAAGTATTTTTAAACAATCATAATGTATTTGTTTTAAATGCTGATTTGAGTAGTTCAACAAAAGTAACCGCTCAAAAAACTATTCCTTTTTCTCCTAAATTTAAATCTGGTCAAATTTTAAATGTGGGTGTAAGAGAATTTGCTATGTGTGCTATTGAAAACGGTATTGTAGCTCATGGAGGAATTAAAGCATTTGGTTCTACATTTTTGTCATTTTCAGATTATTTAAAACCAGCAATTAGATTAGCAGCAATATCTCATATTCAACCAATTAATGTTTTTAGCCACGATTCAATTATGGTGGGTGAAGATGGACCTACTCATCAACCAATTGAACAAATATCAACATTAAGAATGATTCCTAACCATATATTGTTTAGACCATGTAATTTAACAGAATGTTTGGTAGCATTATATTATGCAATGAGCAACCAAAGTGCTCCTATTTCAATTATTACTTCACGACATGATTTTAAACAACACAACTCAAATTTTTTAGATGCTGTTAATGGTGCTTATATCATTAAAGATACTAATAATCATGATGTTACGCTAATTGCTTCAGGGGCAGAAGTAGATAATGCTATTAGAGTAAGTAAAATATTGGAAGATAACAAAATAAATGCCCGTGTTGTTTCTGCAAATTCAATGGAAATATTCTTAAAACAAGATGAGAAATATATTGAAAAAATTCTAGATGATAAACCAAAAATTTCTATTGAATTCGGTTCTACATATTATTGATCAAAATTTTGTGATTACTCTATTGGAATTGATACTTTTGGTAAATCAGGAAAACCAAGTGATTTATTGAAATATTTTAAATTAACAGATCTAGATATTGCTAACAAAATTATTAAGTTCCTAAAAAAATAATGAACATTTATTACCAATCCTTATTTTTCTTTTGATTAGTATCGATTTTATTTATTACAATCGTGTCATTTTTGTATTATGAAGTTTTGTTTTTTATCTCTAAGTTTAAAATTAAACAAAATAATACAATTCAAATTGTAGTAAATATCTTTTTTGGATTTTTTATTTCTTTAACAACAATTATTTATTATGCAATATATCATATTAATTATAAAAATGAGAATCGTATATTGTTAAATTTTTTAGTCTATTTGATTACTGGATATTTAATAATACGTTATTTAAACATTTATGTTGGTTTATCGTTTAATTTTTGTAATCTTTTTTATGTTATATTATTTGTATCTTTATCATCAGATAAAACAAACCCATATTTTTTATTCATTCTTTTAAATCAGTTGCTAATTTCTTTTCTTTCAGCATTATCTTTTTTATTCAAACAAGATAAAAAATTTGCTTTTTGATTTACATATTTAATTTATTTCGTTTTATCATTTGTTGTTGTTCAATTTTTCCAATCAATAAGTTTTGACCCAGATTCATATTTTTCAATTCTTATTTCTTTTTTATTATTTATTTTTGATACCATCATACTTAAAAATATTTGATCATTATTTTATAAAAAAGATTCATTAATGATTAAATCAAATTTTATTGATAAATATTTTTTAGTTTGAAGTCAATTTTTAATTTTTTTAAATTTAACTAAATCTAATAAATTTTTTGTTGGAAATTTTTTATTTGTTGGTTTAAAAGAAACTAATCAAGATTCTGTGTTAAAAATAGTTAATGAAACAGCTAAGAAATATTCTATTAATTTGTTTTCTGATAATAAAAATATTTATTCTTTTTTCTTAAAAATTAACCAAGAACAATTCACAATTAAAAATATTGAAAATAGTTTTGAATACATAACAATCAAAAATTTTATTCAAGAGGTTAATCAAAAAATAAAAAAATTTAAATGTCAGTTGAAAGCTAAGCTAACTATTCATAATCTTTTTTGTTCTAACATTGAACAAACTTTATTGAATTTACATAATTTTTATATTCCTTTTGAAAATGAACAATCTCTATATTTTATTAATTCAAAAACAATAAAAAATTTCTATACTGAAAAAAGAATAATTTATTGAATTGACCAAATCCTTTTGTCGAATGAACTAAATATTTCATTTGAAACAATCAAAAGTAAGTCGGGATGTTTATATTTTAAACCGAAAATTTTATATACAATTGATTCAATGATAAACATTGAATATTTACAAAACAAAACTATCAATGATATTTATGAAAGAATTGTTTCAACAAAAATAATCCGTTTATTTTTTAACTCTTTTAATTCGAGAAATGAAAAAAATAAATTGCTCTTACCAATTCCTAACTACTATTTACAAAGCAAAGAATTATTAGACATATTTCTAAATAAAATAATTTATTTTTCTAAATTCCACAAAAATCAAATTGTCTTATATTTAGAAAAAAATCAAACACGAAAATATCTTAATGAATTTAAAAAAAATAATTTTGAGTATTATTTATATTAATATAATAAAGATATGAATATTTCTATTGAAATAGCATTATTAACCATTTTAATTTTATTGATTGTAATTCTTACAATCATGATAATTGTGTATTTTTTTGATGTAGACATTAAATTATGATTTTCTCATACATTTAAAAAACTATTTAAGAAAAAACATGAAATTGAAAAAATAAATACTTTTATTCCTTCATTGTCTAGTACACTACTAAAATTATCTCAAAACAAAATTGGAGCGATTATTGTTGTTGAAAACAATGATAGTTTATCGCATTACATTAATGTTGGTAATAAACTTGATTCAGAATTTTTCCCTGAATTAGTTTACACAATTTTTTACAATAAAAATTCCCCTTTCCATGACGGTGCAATGATTATTAAAGATTGAAAAATAGCATCTGTTTCAAGTTATTTACCATTATCAAAAAAATTCATTAAAATAGACTATGGTGCAAGACACCGTGCTGCTTATGGTATCACAGAAAAATATGACTGTTTTGCTTTTTTAGTTAGTGAAACTACAGGAAGTATTTTGTGTTTCCATTTAGATAATGTGTATGAACTACCACGTGATTCTGATCAAATAGTTAACCAAATTATTAAAATTTTCATGTCATTTAATGTGATTAAACAAACAAATAAAAAATAATTATTATGTCTTTTAAAGCTGTTAAACTAATTATTAATACACCCGAAGGAGTCTTTTTTGAAGATGAAGTTTTACAAGTAGAATTAAAAACAACTAATGGTTATATCGGACTTTTAGCAAATCATGCACCTATAATAGGAGCAATAGTTCCTTCTATTTGTTACATAAGAGATTTAAAAAATAATAGAGTGAAAGCATTAATAAATTCTGGTATTTTTTCTGTAAAGGATAACACCATTTCCATTATTACAGATTTCTTTGATATCATAGGCGATAATAACAAAAATCAAGATGTTATTAAAGCAAGAGAAGAAAAAATAATTAACGCTTTAATCAATATAGAATCTTCATCTTTAAAATCTTTTGATCTTATCCAAACAAAACTACAAAAAGAAATTGATAAATTAAAAAAAATCTCTAATAAGTAGTTTGTTAATATTTAATTAACATTTCAAATATAATAATTTATGGCGATTATGGCGAAGCTGGCTAACGCACCTGACTGTGATTCAGGCACTCGTGGGTTCAAGTCCCATTAATCGCCCCATTAAAAAATTAATAAAGCACGGGTACTAATTATTTTAGTTGAGAAATACCGTTAAACCTGATTAAGTTAATACTTACGGAGGAAGTCTTATAGATTCAAAACTGTGCTTTTGCACAGTTTTTTTTTATGAAAAAATCTAATGTTTATTATCTTTGTTTAATATCAATATTAATGGCTCTTACTTTAGTAGTAAAATTTGTCTTTAATTTTTTTCTAATATTAAACGGTTATCCAATAGATATATATTTAATAATATTTTCTTTATCATTATTATGTATTTCTAGTAAAAAATATGCTTTTTTTTATTTGTTGGTTACACCTTGATTGTTGTGTGTTGTCTGACCAGCAAGTGTAAATTTTTTAGATTTCTTATTAGAATATATTATTTCTCTATATATATTTTTTCCATTAATTTATCACCATGATATAATAAAATTGTTCTTTAACAAATTAAAAATTAAGGAATATAAATTAACGCTCGAAATAGTTTTTCTAGCAATTACACTTTTAATTATCTTTAGTATAAAGCTATTTTTACATACTTTGTGTGGTTATCTTTGATATACCAACAATAGTTGATGAGCATCATTTCTAATTAATGTTGAAATTATAGGAATAATTTATTTGATAGATTTCCCGATAATCTTGATTGTATATCCTAGTATTAAAAAAATATATTTTGAGAATAATGAAAAAAAATCATAAAAAATTATCTATACATGCATACAAATTTAATGGTTGACTTTATCGTACCTGAGAATTTCCTGAATTAGTTTTTGAGAATAATGAATTATATTGTTTCAAAGGCAATAACTCAAAAATAATAACAAATCATTCAGGAACTAAAAATCATTATCATTCTAAAATTAAATATAAAATGATTTGATTCTTTCTAAAAGATGAATGATTCAATATTATTTTTCGTAAAAAAAATACTGGTTATGAACTATATATTAATCTTGCTAGCCCACCAATTGTCGAAGATGGTGTTTTAAAATATATTGATTTTGATTTAGATTATGTTGCAAGAAATGTTACATATAATAAAAAAATGATCTTACTAGATTCTAAAGAATTTTTAGAAAATTCAAAAAATTTTAAATATCCTCAATTATTAATTAATAAAATTAATAATACAGCAGCAAAAATAAAACAATTATTTAAAGAAAATAAACTAGATCGTTTTATGGATGTTAAAAAGCTACATATTTTAGGTTAATATGAATGACAAATATTACGAAGAACTAATAAATAAAATATATAAGCTAATTGATAATAAAAAAATTCAAGAAGCGTATGAAATAATTCAAGAAGAAATGAACCAACCATACATTCCTTCAAAATATTTTGATGTTTTACAAGAACTACAAATAGCCATTAAAAATTTATATTCATCTCAAAAAGAACTTTCAAAATATCAAAATATGTCTAAATTAGAGTTTTTATCACATGTTTATCGCGATCATCATGTTAATATTGATGTTTTGACTTTATATTTAACTAAATATATGGGGGCTTTTGATGAAACCGATTTATCTGTTTTCAAACAAATATTTTTAGATGAAAAAGTAAAAAATAACACTAAACGTTTTATTTTAGGAATATTAAAAGAATGCGAATTAAGTTTTGAATTTGATATTTTAAATTCATCAACTAAACAAATGAATCGTGTTACTAATAATTCTCCTACTGAGCCATATGAAGATCCTTTTTATAAATCATTATTTGATGAAGTTTCATCAATTTTTATTAAAGAACCTTCACTTAATAATGTGGCTTATTTTGTTATCCAAGATATTTTTGATTATTATTTTTTAAATAATTGAACAACAGATATTAAAAAATTAGCTCTAAATATTTCTAAATATATTTTAAAAAGTTTTGGAAATGAAGTAGATCTATCTCCTGATTTTGAATCATGAATAAAAGTAATTACACAAAAAGATAAAAAAATATTGCATTAAGTTATAATTACTAATTATGGAAAATAATACTAAAAAAATTGAAAGAAAATATATATCAGAAGTTAAAAAACACACAAGTGATAATGATACCACTTATAAAATCTTTGTTGACAAAAATGAATGAAAAAAACAACAAGAACGAGTTTTCAATAAATTCAAATCAAAAATATCTGTTCCGGGATTTAGAAAAAATAAAGTTCCTGATCAAATATTAAAAAAACACATTAACACAAAAGATGTTTTAGCAAATGCTTTAAATAATATTTCTCAACTTATTCATTTTGAATTTATGAATTCAAATGAATTAAATGATAATCATGAAATTATTGATACAATGCTTACTTCAATTGAAGAAGTAACTCCTGATTCTTTAGTATTGAAATATGAATTCCAAAATTATCCGAAAATTGAAATACCTACAATTGAAAAATTAAAAATTAAATATGAAGAACCTGTAATTACAGATGCTGAAGTAGAATTTGAAGTTGACCGTATTTTAAAAAAGGATTGAATGTTTTCAAGTTCAAAAGAACCAATTAAAAATGGCGACATTGCTTTTATTGATTTTACTGGATATGTTGATGGTAAAGAATTTGATGGTGGTAGTGCGACAAATTATGAGTTAACCGTTGGCTCTAATTCATTCATTCCTGGTTTTGAAAAACAATTAATTGGTCTTAAAGAAGGAGAAGAAAAAGAAATTAATGTAAAATTCCCTGAAGATTATTTTGAAGAATCTTTAAAAAATAAACCCGCTACTTTTAAAATTAAAATTAAAGAAATTAAATCAATTAAAAAACCAGAAATTAATGATGAGTATATTAAATCTTTAAATTTACCAAATGTTAAAAATAAAGATGATTTAAACAAATATGCAAGAAAATTAATTTTAGATCGTGCTGAATTGCAATTAAAAGATAAAACTATAAATGATATTACTGAGAAATTCTATGAACAAAGTAAGTTCTCATATTTACCTAGTAGATTGCTTGAAAAAGAACGTAATCGTTTAAAATATGAATATGAAAAAAGAGCTAAATCATTTAACATAGATGTTAAAGATATTTATTCAAGTCAATTAGGTTTAAAAAATGAAAAAGAAGTTGAAGAATTTTTAGATAAATCTTCTAAAAGAAATATTTCAATTATTCTAATAATTCAACAATTAATTGAACAAAACAAAATTGAAATTACTGAAAAAGATCTTGATTCTTTCTATGAAAAAATGTCTAAATTATATTCTGACACAAAAGAACAAATTAAAGAGTTCTTTACTAAAAATAACAATTTAGATATGGTGGAAACTTCTATCAAACATCAAAAATTATTTGATCATTTCCTTGATGTTATTAAAAATAAAGAATCTAAATAAAGATAACATCTTTGATTTTTCCTTTAAATTCATTTAAAAAAATTTGTTTTACGCCTTGATCGAATGTTACGTTAATAAATGGGCATCCAACACATGCACCTAAAATTTTTAGTGTTAATATTTTGTTTTTAAATGAAATAAATTCAATATCCCCGCCATCATTGTTAATATAAATTCTTACTGTTTCTAATAAATCTTTAATTTCATTAACTAATTTAAGTTCTTTACTGTTGGCCATATTTTTAATATTATAATTTAATTAAGATGGAAAATAATTTTAATGATTTTTTTAAAGAAAATCAAATTTGTGAATGTGAAGTTATTGCAATAATGCCATCATATGTTTTATTAGAATATGCTGGTATTAGAGGAATTTGTCACATTTCAGAGGTATCAGATTATTTAATTAAAGATTTAAATGTCTTTTTTACAGTAGGTAAAAAGTATAAGTTTTATTTAATTAAATCTGATTCAGTAAATAATTCATATACTTTTTCTTACAAAAGATTAAATCCTAAATTATTAAAATATCATAAAGAAATTATTCCATCAGCTGCTGGTTATAAAAACCTACACAAAAAAACTCTTGATAGATTATATAAAGAATATAAGCACTCTTAGCTCAATTGGATAGAGCATTTGACTTCGGATCAAAAGGTTGTAAGTTCGACTCTTATAGAGTGCGCCATTTAACAAATTAACATCTATTTTATGTAGATGTTTTTTCTTTATAATATTGATATAAATGACTTTTGGAATTTTATTAGCAGCAGGTGCTGGCACAAGAATGAATAATAAAAATCAAATCAAATCATTAATTAAATATAATGATCAATTTTTATTTACTTATTCATTAAATGTTTTTTTAAAAAATAAAAATATTGATTTTGTTTATTTTGTTGTTAATCCTGATTTTGTTTCTTTTTTTAAAAATAAAATACAGAAACTTTATCCTAAATATAAAAATAAATTAATTGTTGTTTCTGGTTCAAAAAAATCTAGACAGCATTCATTAATTGAATGTTTAAAAGTAATTAAAAATAAATACCAACAAGAGTTTAATAAATCAATTTTTGTTACACACGATATTGCTCGTGTTAATGTTGATAATTTTTTAATAGATGAATCGATTAAAGTTGCTAAAAAATATCAATTTTCTACTGCTTATTATCCTGTACATGATGCTGTTGTTGAATTAAATAAAAAACAATACAATTACATTCAACGTTCTAATAAATATTTAATTCAAACACCCCAATCTTTTGTCGGTAAATTATTAAACTTTTCAAGAATTGATTATGAATCTAAAGATCTAATAGGAATGATGAAACTAAAACTAAATTCTAAAAATATGTTTTTAGGTAAAATTAATAATTTTAAGATAACTATTTCACAAGATTTAAAAAAATAAAAAAGTAAGCAATAAAGCCTACTTTTATTTTTGCTAAATGGTGGTTTCGGGCAGAATTGAACTGCCGACACACGGATTTTCAGTCCGTTGCTCTACCGACTGAGCTACGAAACCATTATGGCGGTCCTGACGAGAATCGAACTCGCAATCTCCTCTGTGACAGAGAGGCATGTTAACCGGTACACCACAGGACCTTTGGTTGCGGAGGCTGGATTTGAACCAACGACCTTCAGATTATGAGCCTGACGAGCTACCAAGCTGCTCTACTCCGCGATATGGCGGATGCTGAGGGATTCGAACCCCCGCGTACATTTCTGTACCTTTCGGTTTTCAAGACCGATCCCTTCAACCGGACTTGGGTAAGCATCCATTGTAACATGCTTATTTTATTATAACAATAAAAAAGCACGTTAATAATTTATTTGGTGGAGCTTATAGGACTCGAACCTATAACCAACCGATTATGAGTCGGGGGCTCTAACCAATTGAGCTAAAGCTCCTATACATGGTAGCAGGGGTGAGATTCGAACTCACGACACCCCGGGTATGAGCCGAGTTCTCTAACCAACTGAGATACCCTGCCATGGTCGGGAAGACAGGATTCGAACCTGCGACCCCTTGGTCCCAAACCAAGTGCTCTACCAAGCTAAGCTACTTCCCGAATAGGTTTATATATTATAAACTTAATAATTATATTATTGTAAATTTTTTAATTATCTTGATTTGGTTCTTCGTCGCTAAAGACTTTTATAAAAATATCACTTGGTAATGAAACATTACCAATAGATTTAAGTCTTTTCTTACCTTCTTTTTGTTGTTCAAGAAGTTTTTTCTTTCTACTAACATCGCCACCATAACACTTTGCTAAAACATTTTTATACATTGCTTTAATATTTTCACGAGCAATAATTTTACCCCCTATTGCTGCTTGAACAGGAACTTCAAATTGTTGTCTAGGAATATATTGTTTTAATTTTTCACACATTTGTTTTGCTTTTTGATAAGCAAAATCTCGATGTGTAATTAAACTTAATGCATCTATTTTATTTCCATTTAACATGATATCAATTTTTACTAAGTCTTCTTTACGATATTCTATAAATTCATAATCTAATGTCGCATAACCCTTAGATACGGTTTTTAGTTTATCAAAGAAACTATAAATAATTTCTCCTAATGGAATTTCATAAACTAAACGATATCTAATAGAATCTAAATATTCTAAATCTTTATATTTTCCTCTAAATGATTGACATAGTTCCATTATTGCCCCAATATACTGTTCTGGAACAACAATAAATGCTTTAACAAAAGGTTCTCTTATCTCTTTAATATAAGTTCTATCAGGAAGATTTGTTGGGTTATCTACCATAATAGTTTCTTTATTTGTTAATAATACTTCATATTTTACACTTGGTGCAGACATTATTAAATCAATATTAAATTCTCTTCTAATTCTTTCTTTAATAACATCCATATGTAATAATCCTAAAAAACCACAACGCAAACCAAATCCTAATGCTTGAGATGTTTCATATTCATATTGTAATGATGAATCAGATAATGAGATTTTTGCCATCGCTTCTTTAAGTTCTGTAAATTTAGAATTATCAACTGGATAAATACCGCAAAAAACCATTGGTAATATTTTTTTATATCCTTTAAGTGGTTGTTCTACCGGATTATCAAAATCTGTAATTGTATCACCAACACTAATATCTTTTGCTGTTTTAATATTAGCAGCAATTCATCCTACTTCACCACTTAATAATTCTTGCTTATTTTGAATTTTAGGAGTTCTAATACCAAGTTCACTAATAATGAAATCTTTATTAGAAGACATCATTTTAATATGTTGGCCAACTTTAATTTTTCCATTTTTAATTCTTACTAAACAAACAACACCTTTGTATTGATCAAAATATGAGTCAAATATTAGAGCTTGAAGTTTTTTGTTATCATCGCCTTCTGGTGGAGGAATCATTTCAATTATTTCTTCTAAAATTGATTCAACATTTAATCCTGTTTTTGCTGATACACAACAAATTTTTGATGTATCAAGACCTAATTGTTTTTCAATTTCTTTTTTTGTTTCTTCAATATCTGCATTAGGTAAGTCAACTTTATTAATTACAGGAATAATTGTTAAATCATTTTCTAATGCTAAATAAACATTAGAAAGCGTTTGTGCTTCTATTCCTTGTGTTGCATCAACAACTAATATTGCACCTTCACAAGCAGCTAAACTTCGTGAAACTTCATAAGTAAAGTCAATATGTCCTGGGGTATCTATTAAATGAAATATGTAATCATGATTATTTTTTTTACAATGATATTGCAATTGAATAGCATTTAATTTAATGGTTATTCCTCTTTCTCTTTCAATATCCATACTATCTAAAATTTGTGGTTGCATTTCTCTTTTATCGATAGTTTGTGTAAGTTCAATAATACGATCACTTAAAGTAGATTTACCATGATCTATATGAGCAATAATACAAAAATTTCTAATATATTTTTTGTCCATTAATAAAATTATAATTTTTTTTAACTATAAAATAAAAAAATGGTACATGAATGTACCATTTAATTTTTAATTGGTGGACCCGCAGGGGATCGAACCCTGGACCCATTGATTAAGAGTCAATTGCTCTACCAACTGAGCTACAGGTCCATATTGGGATTAATCACTTCCCAATATAATGCTATTAACCAATTTTAACTTTAGCACCAGCAGCTTCGAATTTTTTCTTTAATTCTTCAGCTTCTTCAGGTTTAATGTTTTCTTTAATAACAGCTGGAGTTTTTTCTACTGCTGCTTTAGCTTCCATTAATCCTAATCCTGTTGCTTCTCTGAACGCTTTAATAACAGCAACTTTTTGTGCTCCTGCATCAACTAATGAAATTGTTACTGATGTAGGTGCTGCTTCTGCTGCTGCAGGACCAGCTGCTACTGCTACTGGAGCTGCTGCTGAAACACCGAATGCTGTTTCGATTTCTTTTACTAGGTCATTAATTTCTAGTAAAGTCATTTCTTTTAAAGTTTCAATAATTTGTTCTTTTGTTACTTTTGCCATAATTTTTCCTTTCTATAAATTTAATTATTGTTTTTGTGATTCTATAGCTTTTAAGCCATATAAGAAATTGCGAATACTTCCTTGAAGACAACTCAATAACATTGAATATAATCCTTCTCTTCCTGGAATGCTTGCAATTTGTGATAATTTATCAGATGAAATAAAGTTACTTTCTGCTATACCACCTTTAAAAACAATGAATTTATGATCTTTCATAATTTCATGAATTTCTTTAAATGGTGCAATTTCATCTCCTTTAGAAATGATAATTGCGTTAGGTCCAGTAATGTCTTTAATTTCACTGATGTTAGCAGATGCTAATGCTCTATTGAAAATGTTGTTTTTTGAAACATACATTTTTGCATTTGATTTATGTAATTTATTTCTTAGTTCTGTAATTTTTTTAGCACTAAGTCCTAAATATTCAAAAACCAAAAATGATTTAGCTGTTTTTAATTCTTCTGCTAAATGATTAGTTTCTTGCTGTTTCTTTTCAATGATTGGTTTCATAAAGCTTTCTCCTTTCCCAATTTTGCAATATACAAATAAAAAAGTTTATTGTTTTACCAATAAACCAAAGAAATATGAAAAATTAACATCACACCTCGATAACATTATTAAAGATTTCTCTCGTTATTTTCTTTGGTATATTGCATATGTATTATACATATTATTAAAATAAAAATCAATTAAGTTTTATTTTTTATGTATTTTACATAAATTATAATAATTATTAATATGGAAAAAATTATTAGAGAAGCTTGTGTTGAAACAAAAAAAGAAATACTATTATCACAAAAGAAAAAAGCAGACAGAATTGAATTATGTAGTCATTTAGAATTTGGGGGTTATACACCAACAAAATCTTTAATTGATTATGCAACTAGTTTTAAAAATTCAAATGTTTTTATCATGATTCGAAGAAAAAACGATGATTTCACTACTAATCCATCAGATTTAAAAAAACTTATATCAGATATTAAAAAATTTAGAGATACAAAAATTAAAGGTTTTGTTTTTGGAATTTTAACTAATGATAACAAAATAGATGTTGAAAGCATGAAGCTTTTAATGAAAGAAACAAAAAATAAACCCGTTGTGTTTCATATGGCTTTTGATTTGATTGATGATAAAAAAGAAGCTATAAAAACATTAATAAATTTAGGTGTAAGAAGAATTTTAACAAAAGGTTGTTCAAATCCTTGTGCAATTGAAAATATTAATGAATTAAAACAACTAAAAAAATGAGCAAATAATAAAATTGAATTAGTTGTTGGTGGAAAAGTAACTGATGAAAATTATTTAGAAATTTATAAAAAAACTAAAATTAACCAATTTCATGGTCGAAAATTAGCTTGTAATTAAAAGTTAGAATAAGTTAAATGGTTTTTTAATCTTTCAAACGTTGGATTTAAAGCATAAACTAAACTCATAAACAACATACATTCTATTGGAACTTTAATTGATTGAACAACAATTCTCGGTATTAAATATATTAAAAAGCCATATTTAATAAAGCTTTGACTTGTTGGGGCGTGTCCATTAATATAAACATAGTATGAATAAGTACTAATTGGTCCCATAACAAATGAAAATATTAAGATGTTAACTGAAACTAAAGACGATGCATAAATAAATAAAAGTTTTTTCTTAGTTTTTTTCTTATTATTTTTAAATAAATAAATAGTAATTCATTCATTTACTATTACAAATATTGACAAAAAGAAAATTGTTAAAATTTTGAAAAATAAAATAAAATTTTTATCTGCTGATGTTAATACATCTGGTGTTAATCACATTGTTAAACAAATAAAACCAACAATTGAAAACGAGAATAAAATAATTTGCTGAAAAATGGTATCAAAGACAATGTTTGTTGATCTTTCTTCTGATTTAACTCTTATTCTATATATTCCAGAAAAAATACCACTAATTGTTGCTACTAGTGGTTCTTGAATAGCAAACATTCAAAATCATACACTTCCAGGAAAAATTAATCATGTTAGTGTATCTGTAAAAGCTCCGAATATAAAACCAAAAATTGGGCCAAAAAATCACCCCATAATCATTAATGGAATTCATGCAAAAGAAATTTTTTGAGTTGTGATAGCTATTGGAACTCCTATTACACCTAAAACTATTCGTAAAGCAATTAGTATTGCTAATACCGTTATAAATTTAACAGAAGAAAATATTTTAAATCCTCCAATAGGAAAAAAGAAGTCTTTTAATCCTGAGTGTTTTTGTTTAGTTAACATAATTAATTAATTATTGTTTTGTCTTTTGAATCTTGTTCTGAAGATGATTCAGGAGTAATAGGTTTTTCTTTACTAGTCCCAAATAATTCATTTTGAATATCCGTCATAATTTCATTTATTTTTGTAACATCGACTTTAGAATTAAATGAAACACCTGCTACATAAACAACAATCATTAAGATTAATATTCCCATTAAAATTAATGTTGAAACATATCAACCTCATAATTGTAATTGAATATTTAAATTGTTTTTTAAAATATATTGAAAACTATCAAAAAATGATGTGTGTCCTGAAAATTTAAATGAAAATAAATCAAAAATAAATATTATCGAAAATAAAGAAATTAAAATCGATAAATATGTAAATTTAAAATGATATATTTCATTTTCATTTTTATTTTTAAATTCGTGTTTTAACAATTTGTAAACATATCATAAAATACCCAAAGTATAAATAACATAAATTACACCTAAAAAAATTGTTGATGAATAGTTGTACGGTTCTTCAAACCCGTTTTTAAATTTTTGAACTGCAATCATGAAACAAGAAATCAATAATACTGTTAAACAAAATAATGCAGATAAAATTAAAAAAGTCTTTCTTAAAATTGGAATAATCTTTGGTTTCGAATCATAAATAAAAAACTTTCCACTTCTTATTTTTTCATTTAAAGATTGTTGTGCTGATAATTTTTTTGTTAAATCGTTAATTGCATTAATGTTTTGTTGTGCTTGTGAAGTACTAGATTCATTAACTTTTAATTCATTATCATTTACTTTTGGTTCATTATTAATTTTTGATAATTCATTAATATCTACTTTAAATGTGTTTTTAACATAAACATTTAAATAATTAACTTCATCTAATAATTCATATATGTCTTTATATTTTTTTGGTTTAATATTAAGATCTCTATTAATTATTTTTTTAAATTTATTTTTTAGGTTAGTAAGTGGTGTCTCAGATGATTTAGTTTTTTGAAGACAATATGAAAGACAACCAAGTAAATTTTCAATGATATCTTGGAAAGATTTATTGTCTGCTAAATAAGTAGATGTGGTTTTATTACCAAAAACTATATCTAAATTTTTAATTAACGATTCTTGAATGTCTTTATATTTTTTTTCCATATTTAGATGTTTTTTAAAAAGAAGATTTTTACTTGGGTGTATTGATCTACTTTTTTTATCTTTGTATTATAATCTAATAAACATAAATTGTTTATTAAGTTGATTAATTTATCTTTTTTTATATTTTTAATAAAATCCATTTTAATTTGTTGAAAAATAGGTATTTTAGCTTCCTTAAAAATTTGTGTGGAATTCATTTGTTTTAATAAACATGTCTTATAAACTATTGCTGTAATTAATTGAGTACCAAAAGCGTTAATTATTGTTATTGGTGAAACTTTTTGTTGAATTAATGATTCATATCCTTTAAGAAATTTTATTTTATCACTTTTAAAAAAGAAAGTAAAAAGATTAAAAATATTTTCTTCAAATAATGTGATTTTTAGTTTATTAACCGCTTCTTCTGTTAATTGATTATTGGATGAATAAATCATTAATTTTTCGATTTCGTTTAATATAAAAAATTTGTTTTGGTAAGCTTGCTCATAAAATTTTTTCTTAATTTCTTCTGATGGAAAATTAATATTGTATTTACTTAAAATTTGTTCAAAATCTTTTAAACTAATTTTTTTAGAAATATGAACTTTTTTAATGTTTTTATTTTGTTCGATTTCCTTATTTAATCCATCAAGTTTATCTGAATGCACTAAAAAATAAATTGATTTGTTGGTATTAAAAATTTTATCAATAATTTCTTTATTAAGTTTTTTGTCAAATAAAAAACTTGGATTAGTAATTAAATAGTTCTCATTATTTGATGAAAAAAATGATTCTTGACTTAGTTTATTTAATAATTCTAATAAATTACCTTGGTAATCTAGATATACCTTATTAGGAATATCTTTCACTTCATATTTTAAATCATCTAAACTATCAGAATATAAAATTGTCATTATTAAATAATATTATATTTTTTATATAAAAAAATACCAAACAAACCAATAACAAAATAAAACATTACCGATACATAAACATTCATTATTGACAATTCTAGATTTATGTTAAGGTAATCAAACACGTTTATTGTCTCGTAAATAATATTTATTAAAAAACATGACAAAAAAGATAAAAAAGGAACAAAACATATAAATAATAAAACACAAAAACTAAAAATAAAAAACGTTGAAAAAATAAATGAATTAATTAATGCAAATACTGATATTTTTTGATTTAATGATAAAACTATTGGAAAACTAATTAATAGTGCAATGTAATTAATGCTTATTCTATTAATAAAAATATTTTTTATATCAAATTTATTTAAAAATAAAATTCCTAATGTACATAAATAACTTAATTGAAATCCAATGTTACTATAAGACTGAGGAACAATTAACAAATTTAAATAGCCAACTAAAGATGTTGTATCAAAATTATCACTGGAAATTTTTGATATTTTTTTATGGAACAACAAACTAAAAAAACATCTATTGATACTAACACTAAAATTTAATATCCAAGAATAAACACTTGTTAATAAAATATTAAAAATAAAACCAAGTTTCTTTAGTTTTTTAAAAATTTTATTAATTACTAATTGAATAAAACTAATATGAAATCCACTAATAACAATCAAATAAACAATTGATAAGTTGATTATTTGTTTATATATATTAAACCCTTGATCATTTTTAATATTTAAAATAAGAAGTTTTAAAAAGTTACTTTCTTTTTCTGGATAAAGTTTTTCAAAATAACATTTAATGTTTTCTCTAAGATCAAAATGAGTAACATCTAGTATTAATTTATATAGCCAATCATATACATTAAAATTTTTAATAAAAATATTTGTTATACATGGAAAAAATCCAAATAGAAAAATTAAAATAATGTCTTTTATTTTTACATTAGTTAAAAATAAATAATAACAAATAGGAATTAATAATATCAGAAAAAAATAATTTGAATAAAAACTTAACTCAAAAATTAATGAACAAATAAACAATGGAAAAAAATTTAAACTTTTTTTCTTATTTTTTTCTACCATTTATTAATAAAATAGAAAATATCTTATATTTTTGAAAGTTCTACCATTTTACTAATAACTTGATTGATATTAGTTTTATTCTTAGCACTAATTAAAATAATGTTTTTAACACTTACATGTAAAAAATTAGCAATTTTAGAAAGATTGTTTTTATATCTACTAATAGATTGTTTATCTATTTTGTTCAAGATAATAAAATGATTTTTAAATTTCTTTTGAAAAAATACAGACATTTCAGCATCAAGTGGCGTAATAACATTTGCATCACATAATTGAAAAATTGCAAATAAATTTTTACGATTTAATAAATATTGTTCTGTTATCCTAATAATATCATCTTGTTTTTTCTTGGATATTTTACTAAAACCATATCCCGGTAAGTCAATGATTCGAAAATTATTAAAATCAAAAAAATTCACTAGTTGTGTTCTACCTGGTGTTTTGGATGTTTTAGATATTTTATTATTAGCTAAAGTATTGATCAAAGTGGATTTACCAGTATTAGATCGACCAATAAAACAAAACTCTACTTTATCATCATTTATTCAGTCTTGCTCTGAAGAAGCTGATTTAATAAATTTAATCATTATTTAGAGGCTTGTCTCTTAAAAATAGCCATGATTTGTTTTACTTGTTGTTCAGATGGTTTTCTTCCCATTTGAGAATACATAGCTCTAATTTGTGATTCAGTTATTGGTGGATTTTCTTTTATTTGTTTTTTAAATACATTTTTTGCAATAACAAAACCGATAACGATTCCTATAATTAAAGCTCCAATAATTCCAAATACTAATCCTACAATTGCTCCTGTTGTCATATATCTTATATTATAATTTAATAATAACTTAAATTAATAAATAATAAAAATTATTGTATTTTATTTGTATAATATTAAAAATATTACATTTATATGAGTGAAGAAAAGAAAGAGTTTTTATTAACTAAAGAAGGTGTTGAAAATCTTGAAAAAGAATTAAAACAATTAATTGAAGTTAAAAGACCAGAAGTAATTAAATTAATTCAAGACGCAAGAGAACAAGGTGATTTATCTGAAAACGCTGATTATGATGCAGCTAAAAATCTACAAGCTGAAATCGAAAAAAGAATTAGCGAAATTCAAAACATTTTAAACTATGCTAAAATCATTGAAAACAATGAAGACAACAAAAATAAAGTTGTTAAAATTGGTTGCAAAGTAACAATCCATGATTTAAGTGATAAAGAAGATAATGAATATGAAATTGTAGGTGAAGTTGAAGCAGACCCAGATCAAAATAAAATTTCTAACTTATCTCCTTTAGCAAAAGCTATTTTAAATAGAACTGTTGGAGAAGTAGTAAAAGTACAAGGTACTCAAGAACCTTATAGTGTTAAAATTTTAAAAATTAAATACTAATTCTTTTTTTTAGGTTTATCTTTTAAAGAATCAAAAGGAGTTTTTGTTTTTGATTGTAATTTCTTTTTAATTTCAGGTAAGAAATTATTTGCTTCTCTTATTGATTCTACTACTGGAGTTAACATTTCTGATTTATATGTAATATCTTCAACAAGATAATCAACTTTTTTAAATACATTATGAATTTTACGATAAACAATTACTAACATAAGGATTAATGCAATAATTAATAATATTCCAATAATTCCAAGAGTATAAATAGCTGTAATTTGGGCACTAGACATAATTTAATTATTCCTTTCTTTTTAATTCTGAAAAACCAATTGTTGCTTCTGTAATTCTTCCAAAAATTTCAATTTCTACGTTTGCTGTTCCTTTATGAACGTTAAGAGATTTGATAACCCCTTCTGTTCCTTCAAAAGCACCAGAAATAATTGAAACATTATCTCCAACAACTAAATCTGTTGTGTAAATAACTTGTTTTTCTTCTGCAATTTCTTCTTTTGTTTCTGCTGGTTGTTCTTGTTTTACACTAGAAACTTTTTCATATTCTTCAATTGAAATAGGAATTGGCATTGATCCTTTACCAGAAGAACCTACGAAACCTAATACACCATTTGTATTTCTGATTGTATATCAGATTTGTGAATTCATAATCATATTAATAAATACATATCCAGGATATTTATTAATTATTTTTGTTTTAGTTCTACGATATTTACCATCTGGTAGTGTTTCTCATTTTGTTGTCTTTGTGTTTTTTAATGACTTAGGTAGGTTAGGATCATATTTAGAAAAAACATCTACTTGTTCAATTTTTTCTTTAAAAACTTTAATTTCTTTTACTAAATCTTCATATCCAAAGTTTCTAATTTTTTCTTTTACAGTTGAAATAATTGAATCTTCTTTACCACCTATTACAGTTAATATAAATCATTGAAATTTATCCATATCTTCTCCTTAAATGTTTATGCATGTGGAACTATTAAATCAAATCCTAAGAAAATAAGAGCAAGAATTACAGTAATTAAAATAACAATAATTAAATGTTGAAAGATTTTACCAACACTAGGTCATGTTGTTCTTGAAAATTCTTTACCCAAACCATAAAATCATCTTTTGATTTTATTTTCTTTTGGTTTTTTATCTTTTATTTTTTTATTTTCTTGTTGCTTTACTTTTTCCATAATTATCTTGTTTCTTTATGTAGAGTTGTTTTTTTACAATTAGGACAATATTTTCTTAGTTCCAATCGTTTATCGCTATCTTTTTTCTTTGAGTAATGATAGTTTCTTGAATTACATTCTGAACAAACTAATATACATTTCATAATTTAAATCTTACTAAAGAAAAAAGGAGCTTTTAACTCCTTTCAATAGCAATAATATTATACATATATTTTATATCTTTCAAGTGTTTTTTTTAATCCTATTTTAATTTTAGACCCTATATAGTAAACTTTTTCAATGGGTAGATTTGTTATTTTAGAAATTTCGGATGATGATTTGCCAAGAGATTTTAAATAAATGTATTTTTGATAAATTTTTGGTTTATCTTCTAAGTAAATTCTAATTGCTAGATTTATATATTTTGATTTTTCTTCTTGATCCTCATTTTGTTTTAAAGAGTTTTGATTAATACCTGAAAATTGGTTCAAAATAGTTAAATCTACAAAATTCATTGCTGCATTGATTTTATTCTTTTTACTACATCATTTTCTAATTTCTTTAACTATTTCATACTTGATCATATTAATCAAATATGAAGAGAATTTCTTTTGATTATTTCCAATAACACATTTAAATGTATTCATTGCATTATAGAAAGTTATTACACATAAAGATAAAATTTCAGAATAATCAAACTCTGTTTTAATGTTTTGTAATCTTTTTTGTCAAATCCTAGACTGATTAATTAAGCAAGGTTTATATCGATATAACATTTCAATAAAAGCAGATGAGTTATTTTTTGTTTGTCACAATAAAATTAAATTATTTTCATTATTGATTTGTTTGTTAATAATCTTATTCATAATTTTTTGTTGTGATTAGAATTAAAACAAAAAAGTAAAAATAAAATTCCTAAATTTCTCCAAAAATTAAATACAAATAAAAAAACACCACTATGTGGTGTTTATATTTTTGTGTTTTTTTAGAATATTCTTCCGCCAGGAATTAATGTACCAATCATTAACAATAATGCTGAAAGTAGTGTAATACCACCAACTAGAATGTAAGATGATTTGTAAAATCTTGATAATGAAATATCACAAATTTGTAAACAAATTACAAATGGACCTGCTGTAGGCATTGTTAAGTTAACTAAACCATTAGCCATTGAGAATCCTAATACTGAACCTGATACTGTCATTCCTGTACCATTTAAAGCATCAATACCTCCTGATAACGCAGGACCTACTGTAGGGAATACAGCATTTGCAAATCCTGACATTGAAGGAATAAAGATAGAGATAATGAAGAATAAAATAAATAGAATCAAAGCAAATAATGTTGGGTGTAATGTTGTTGCTAAAGTTGATACTGAATCAATTAATACATCTCTTATTCCTGTTTCAGCTAATAAAACACTAAATCCATTAGCAATTGCTACAATTAACGCTACACCTGCAAAATCAGCAGCACCTTGAACAATATCATTACCAAATTCTTTTTCTCCTTGTCAGTTAATTAAAGCAACGATGAATGTAGCAATAAAAAATAAGAATGCCATTTCAAATACTGATCAAGAACCAACATCAGCAATATTACTTACTACTTGGTGAGTTACTGGATCATATGATTGACCAGCAATATATGGAAATCATTCAGCTAAATATTTGCCTAATAATTCAAACCCGTTTAAACCTGTTATAGTATCTCATGGAATAGCACCTACAATCAATAAGATGAATGTGGTGGCAAAACAAACAATAATTCATTTTCTTTTTGTTGTTAATTCTGGGATTTTTTTAACATCAAAATGAAATTTTTCTTTGTGTGCTTCTCTTAAATCATACATGATTGATTTTTGAGGATTTTTTCTAATTCTGTGTGTATAAAATAACATATACCCTAGTGTAAATGAAGCTAAAACAACTAAAGAAACAATTCTTCATACCATTCCAGTAGAAGTTGATAATTCTCCTCATCCTGCTGGTAAAAATTTATTTACAGCATTAAATGCGTTGTTATAAACCATTGGGTTAATTGTTGAAGCTAAAACCCCAATACCTGCACCAAATGTAATAACTAATAATGCAGTATAAGAATCAAACCCTGCTGCTAATAAAATAGGAATTAGCAAGAAATAAAAAGGAATTGTAGCTTCACACATACCAAACGTAGTACCACAAAGCATGAAAGTAAAAAATAAAATAATGATTAAAGTTAATTCTTTACCCTTTAATTTTAAAAATATTGTTCCGATTCCTGCATCTAAAGCTTTAGACTTATTTACAATCCTCAAAAATGCAGAAATCATAAATAAGAAAATAATGATTTCGCCTGAATTAACAAATCCTTTAATAGGGGCAGTAAATAATTCTAAAATACCAGCTGGGTGAAATTTGCCGTATGGATCAGCACCATTAACTCAATATAAAATTCATGAAATTCCAATTACTAGGAACATTAAAAAGAAGATGATACAAAAAACTGATGGAGAAGTTATCCCTTTTCTTTTTTTATTTTTTTTCTTTCTATTTTTTGTATCAGAAAAGAAACCCATAATAACATGTTAATTATAATAAAAAAATATCTAATATGAATAATATTTTATTCATATATAATTTATTTACAATGTGAAATTTATTGAAAAACGTTTTCCGTTCATTCAAAAAAAATAAAATATTTCTTATTGGTTTAACATTTTTAACATTTTTATCAGTTGGTTTTTTCACAATCTTAAAAACCACTACATACAATATTGATACAACTTATCAAAAAGTCTCTACTGAAGGTAATCAGCATAATTTCACAGTCTCTGAATCGTATAATGTAGGTAATATAAATTACGAACCTGGTTCTGATACTACAAAACCAGAAACATTAGGTCGTGGTTGATCATCAGATGGGTATTTAATTTTTTGACCAGAACAAACTGAAATTAGTCCAGGGCAATATTCTAAAACATATTATTTTAGATTAATAGGTAATGAATCATCTTCAGAAACAATGGTAGATAGTTTTTATAACACTTATAAATCTGTACAACAAACAGATCCACACTACCAATATATTTATCATTCAATTACTGTAACAAACAATCAACAATTAACTTATTTAAACGATTCTTCAGATCACAAATCAACTTATTCTAATTCAGAAATTTTAAGTCAATTGCAACAAGATTTACCAGAAATTAATAATGCAATAAGTTCTTATTCTGAAAACTTATATAACTATTTAACAACATCAAATACTCCAATGCAAGATTATTTAGATAGTTTATCTGATGATCTATACTATCGTAATGCTAATGTTTTAAAATTATCAAATTCTAGTGATGGAATTTATTATGATATTTCTCAAACACAACCAGAAGATGTTACACATCCATATGATAAAATTGTTGATCGAGAAGTAATTTTTAATTCAATCAATAATATTGAAGGTTGACATAATTTTTCTCAAGAAGATTGAAAACCTAATAATGTTTCTTTAAGTAATGATGAAATTGTCACAACACTATCATATCATTTAGAAAATTGAGATGTGGTTTCAATTGATAAAGATAAACAAAATATTATTAGAAACTTCTTTAAAATTTTAGTTTTTGGTCAAGTAAGTGAAACATCTTCAACCTTTTTTAATGATGTTAAAAATATCAATGATTTATTAACAAATAACCCTGATGACTTTAGTGTTATTCAAACACAATACCAAACTTTTATTACCAATTATGAATTAGAGTCTATTAATAACAAACAATATAGCTTAATTCAAAATTGAAAAAATATAAGTAGTGCTACTGCTATACCTTTCACATGAAAAATAGATAATTGAACTAGTGAATTTGCAATTGTTTCTCCTCAATTTATGGAAAAACATAATCTTTATCCTTTAACAGATATTATCATTCAAGAATATAAAAATAATACTTTAAATAATTTTGATCCTGATTTTGATCAATACATTAAAAATCATTCTGAAGTTTCTTCTTTGAAACAATCTTTCATTGATTGATTAAATACTTTAACTGTTGACATCTTTGATGAAAAATATAATCATTGAAGATCTACTTATAAATCTTGTTTTATTAATGTTTCTGGCGATAGCGGAATACCTTATGCTATATTAGCTTCAGGAATTACTGGAGATTTTGTTTATCCTGTAGTGTCAATGGATAGACCTATACCAAATCCACAAAAAGAATGTATTGTTTTTACTAATAAAGTTGGTTTTGAAAGAACATATAACAGTTTTCGTGGAAATCAAATTGAATCATATTTAGTAGGAAAATTCTTAAATGGTGTTAATCAACAAGAATTATTAAATGAAATTAATGAAAAAGCGAAAACAATAATGAATTGACCTGAAAATGTTAAGGCCGCTTATTTTGCCGATGATACTACAAATAAATTAAATAGCTCAGCATTTAGAATTTCTTTTGTTCCTTCGTTTGTAAATAAAATAGATTTTTTAGATTATTTGTTAACTATTTTTGTTGTGATTTTATCAACTTTAATTTCAGCAATTATAGTTAGAAGATATATATCAAATAACAGAGTTAATATTGGTGTTATTAGATCAAATGGTGTTAGTAAAACAAGAATTGTTTTATCATTGATCCCTTTCTCTTTTGTTCCAGCTGTTATTGGTGGTATTTCGGGATATTTGTTAGGAATGTTCTTGCAAATACCTGCTTTAAATTTATTTTCGACATTTTGAACATTGCCTACTTCTACTATTGTTATTGACTGAGTTCCGCTTGTGTTTTCTTTCATCATTCCATTTCTTTTATTTTCAATAGTTTCAATAATCACAACTTTATTAGTTTTAAGAAAAAAAGTCACTGAACTAATGAAACCTGGAAGTGAATATAAATTTAACTTTTTAACAAAGCATGTAAAAAAACTTTTTAATAAGTTTGGAGTTATTACAAAATTTAGAGTATCAATCGCTTTTTCTTCATTATGAAAACTATTTGTTTTATGTATCATGACAACATTAGCATTATCATCGCTTGTTTTTACAATTACATTAAATAACAAATTTGATTCTGCTATTAGTCAAACATCGATAACTAAAAATTATGAATATGCTGTTGACCTTTATACACCAACAGATCAAGGCGGACAATATATTCCTACAAACGATCAATATATTGGTAAATCAGGATGACAAACTTCAGCTTCAAATGTTGGAAATAATTTCTTACCCGGAATTTATTCTAACGCTACTGAAAGCCAAAAAATTAATTCTGATCAATGATATGGAATAGAAAATAATTTAACAAATGATTTTGTTAAAGATTATTATTTAAGTTCTTTTATACCAATTCTAGGCGCTTCTTTTTCTGATTATATTGATCAAAATTTATCAAGTCCTTTTTCTCCTGATTTAAATTGTTCACAAGAAAATACATTCTTACCATTGATGTCAGATGCTATTGGTGAATATACTGATGTTTCCTATTTAAAAAATAGAGTAATGACTAAACTATGTTTAAATTATCAAGTGGGTATTAGTGTGCTAGGATTATCGTCAAATCCTTGAGATATTGCTTCATCATTAATGGATATTAATACTAAAAATAATTGTGAAATTAAATATCAAGAAGTATTAAATCATTATGGTGATTTAATATATAACTTACAAGATCCAGATTGAACTTCATATAAAGATTATCTTACTAAAAATTCTGATGATACTTATTCAATAAATACTAAAAATGCTATTAATTGAACTGGTACACATTTAGATTCTAAGTTTATCCAATTTTTGTGAAAAATATATGATGATCAACAATTTAAAACACCTAATACTGATTATTCAATTAACTATAACATTATTCCATTAAATGAAAATGATGAAACATATACATATGTTGATGCTACATTTAATAATAAATGGTCTAATGAATCAATAAAAATTATTGGAGTAGACAAAAATTCAAAAGCTGTTAATTTAATAAATAGTCATAATGAAAATATTTTAAATTTATTATCAAATAATGTTAAAGCTACAGATGAATATTTTCCTATTATTATTAATGAACTTGCTGCTAAAAAAAGAAATATTTCTATTGGACAATATTTAGAGCTGAATCCAACCAATACAACAAATCGATTTACTAAAAAAATATATGATAATTATCCTGAACAAACAATTAAATTCAAAGTTGTAGGTATTAGTAGTTCTCGATTAAATGAAGAATATTTTATTGATCAGCAAGTAGCTAATTTAATCTTAGGACTGCGTACTAAGCTTTTAACTAATGATGAACAAAACCCTAACTTCCATAACAATTACATTAACTATACAGAGTCTTGTCATTCAACAATCACAGTAGAAGAATTTGATCAAAATTCACGTTCATCTATTAACGATATATCTGAATTAAGTTTATCTAAAGATTTAGAAAATTCAAATTATAACATTATCCCGTATGGCTTTAATGGTGTGTTCATAAATGATGTTAATAATACTTCACTATTAAATTCACGTTTAATGTTATATTCCCCTTCTGGAATATGAGCAAGTAATGATAACTTACTATCAGATAGTTCTAAAAATGTTTTTAAATATGGAGCTAATACTCAAATTATTAATGAATTAACAGGTTTTTATAATAAAACAAATCCTAATTCATCTTCTGAAATTGGCAAAAAAATATTTGATTTATATAACCAATTTGTTAATGGACAAACTTATGAAGAACAAAAACAATATTGAGAACAAATGAATAACTTGTTACCTGAGTTATTAACTAAAATATCAGAAATATTTGGATCATCTACTTATGTTTCTTGTTTATCGGATGTTACAAGCAAAGCAATGAATCAAGATGTTTATATTTCTGTTTCTAATTCAATAAACCAAATTGAAATGGTATTACTTTCAATAATTATCTTGATGGTGTTTTTTGTGGTTTTATTAATTTGCTCAATGATTATTACCGACTCAAGAAAACTAGCTGCTTTATTAAAATCTTTAGGTTATTCAGACTCAAGTAATGCATTATCATTTATGTCAATTTATTTACCAGTTATTATTATTGGGGTTTTATTATCGATTCCATTATCCCTTGGTTTGTTGTCATTATTTCAATTAACAATAATGAATGGTGTCGGTTTGTTGCTAAATGTAAAAATTAATGTTTTATGATATATCATAAGTGTATTTATAATATCAATAGAGTTTATATTAAGTGTTGTCTTCATGTATATAGACTTAAAAAAGTCTTCGTTAGTTGATTCAATAAAATAATATGAAAAAAAACTTAATAGAAAAAATTAATTATTTTAAAACTAGATTAGATAAGTTTAAATCTGAAAAAGAAAAACTTGTTTCTATTTTATCTAACAATAAAAAATTAACAAAACAAGAATATAAATCTTTAAAATCAATTAATCGTAAATTAAATAAAATTTCTAGAAAATATAACAACGCTTGTTACTATTGAACTAAATACTTATTGTTGAATCAAAAGAAAATTCTTTTTATCAATAATAAAAAAAATGATGTTTCATTAATAAAATTTATTGAATTTATTGAAAAATATCGTGATAATGAAGATATTTTAAAAGCTAATATCTTTGAATTATTTCATATTAATCAATCTACTAGAAGATACAATAAGTTATTATTTTTGTTAAAGTATTTAAAACACCAAAACAAAAAAAGATATGTTTTATTTCAAAAAAGAGTAAAACAACATTTGAAAAAACATGCTGAATATTTAGCAATGATTAAAAAGAATAACTTCACTTCTTATCATGCTAATTTGATCAAGAAATTAGAAAAATCAAAAAGGTCTGATTCACAAAAAAATAAAAAATCAAAATATGTCATTGATTTAAAAAATGTTTCAAAATACTACTTCAACAATTTTATTGCTTTTAAAGTTTTGGATGACATTAATTTACAAATCAAATATGGAGAATTTGTTGTTATTTTAGGACCTTCTGGTAGTGGTAAGACAACACTGTTAAATATTATTTCAGGAATGGATAAAGCTAGTTATGGACAAACAATTGTATGTAATAAAAATTTAATCAATTTTTCTTTTAATGAATTAACTAAATTTAGAAAGAATAACATTGGTTATGTTTTTCAACAATATGGTTTATTACCTAATTTAACTGTTTTTGAAAATGTTGAAATAGGACAAAATCTATCTAATATTAAATACAAAAATAAAGAAGAAAAAGAAAATGACATTAATAATATTTTAAAATTAATCGGTTTATATCAATATCGTAATAATTTCCCACATCAATTATCTGGGGGACAACAACAAAGAGTTTCAATTGCTAGATCTATTGCTAAAAGACCAAATATTATTTTTGGAGATGAACCAACAGGTGCTGTTGATGAAGAAATGTCTAAAAACATCATGCAACTTTTTGTTGATATTAATAAAAAATATAAAACAACTATTATTATTGTTACTCACAACCCTGCTATTGCAAACTTAGCAGATAAAGTAATTAATGTAAAAAACGGTGTAATTGATAGTATAAAAGTCAATAAACATCCTAAAAACGTAAATCAAATAAAATGAAGTTAAAATGAAAAGAGTTTTAATCATTACTTATCAAAATATAAATACAACTGGTGGAATTGAAAATTATGCAAGAATCTTATCTAAGATTCTTGTTGGACGTGGTTATGAAGTGAATGTTGCTTACATTTTTCAATCAAAAAATTTTGTTGATAATGATATTGATCCTAGAATTAAAATTATTCATCCACAAATTCCGTGTACTTCTTCATCTTGAAAATCACTTTTTGTTTTAAAGAAAAATGCTCGTTATATTAATGATATTAAAGTTCAATATGATTTAATAATTAACAATTTACTTTATTCTTTTGATTTTGAACAACAACTTCCTAATGAAATTAGAGTACAACATAATTGTTTAAAATACTACACTTTGGAAGTGTTTATTAAAAATAAAATTTTAAGAAAGGTTGCTTTTTGGTTTTTAACAAACGTTTTATGTTTAAAACTAGCATTCAAAAATTCATCAAATTGTGTGTTTTTTGATAAATTAAATGCGAAAGAAATAATTAATACATTTAAATTAAATTTAAAAAATCATGCTTGTATCCAATTGCCTTACATGCCGATCGAAAATATTAAATCGTTCACCAAGGGATCTTCAAATGAAAAATTAGTTTATTTCGGCAGAATAAATCAATATCAAAAAAATATTAAATATCTTCTTAAAATTTGTAAAAAATTGGATATTCAGGTTGATTTTTATGGTATTGGAAAATCAAAATGAACAAAAAAAATAAATGGTAATTGTTCGTACAAAGGAATTTTAGAAAAAGATAAAATTCAAGATACAATTAATAACTACAAAGCTTCAATTATGTTTTCAAAATATGAAGGTTTCCCTTTTACATTAGTTGAAAGCGTTTCTCTTCAAACACCATGCATAGTTTGAGATACCTTTACTTCAGCTTCTGAAATAATTAACAATAAAACGGGTTTATTAATTCCTAAAAAAACTTCTAAATATGAAGCAATAAAAATGATCAAGGAATTTTTAAAAAAACCAAACTATCATGATCTTTATTCTTCTTGTCAAGAAGAAGCTATTGATAAATATTCTTATGAAGCTTTTGAAAAAAAATGAATTGATTTTTTAAATCTTTTCTTTGTTTAATTTATTTTTAACTATATATTTTAATTTTCTTCAATCAAAAATTTTAAATCTAAATAAATAAATTATTTTTTTTCATCAAGAAGACTGAACGTTGATTGTATCAAATTTATATTTATGAAATACTAAATAAAAGAACTCTTGTTTCTTTTTCATTAGAAATAATTTGTTTTCTTTTTTTTGTTTTCGATCTATTCCCATCATCTTAACAAAAGACAAAAATCCATATGGCATATATAGATATGAAGCAATAGTTTCTCGATAATCTTTTTGATTTAAAAAACCTCTTTTCTTAGATTCATTTAAACAATAATCTACTTGTTTTACTAAATCATTTAAAGTTTTTTTAGATCTTAAATTATTAATTTGTGAAATTGATTTTGGTCTTCTTAAATAGTTGTAACCATAGAAATTAATTTGATGAAATGTTTTTGCTGATAAATAAACAATTAACATCATACCTATATCTTCATAGTTTTTTGCGTATCGGTTGTAAAAAGATAATTTTAAATTTCTAAAAAATTCTGTCTTTATAAAAGAACCTCAAGGAAGAGGAATGTTTTTTCTCACATAATCTAGTCCAGAAAAACATTCAACATTAGTACTTGTTGGAAAAAAGATAAATTTTACGTTATGCAGTTTTTGCATAACAATTCTTGTTTTAAAAACATACATGTCCTTCTTTTTTTCTTCTATAATTGGAACGCATTTTTTAAATAAATTTTTACTAAAAAAATCATCTGAATCTAAAAATAAAAAATATTCTCCTTTGACTTTTGATATTAAAAAATTTCTATTTCATCCGATACCTTTATTACTTTTATTTTTGTACACAAAAATATTTTTGTATTTTCTTGCATATTCTTTAAGAATTTTATAGGTGTAGTCTGTTGAAGCATCATCAACAATGATAATTTCAAAATTATCGTATTCTTGCATTAATACACTATCGATAGCTTTTTCAATATAATTTTCAACATTGTATGTTGCTATTAAAATAGATAACTTTATTGACATATTACAATATTTTTTCTCAAATTTGTTTTGCTATTTGTGGATCAAAAAACAAAAAATGTTCTGAGCTATTAAATTCAAATATTTTGTTTTTTGTTGTTTTACATTGCTTAATCTTTTTTACTATTGGTTGGTTTTTTTTACAATAAAATTCATTTTTTGCAAAAAAGAAATATGAATTAGGTTTTAAATCGTTTTTAAATCTTTTAATTGTTGCCTTCTTAGCTAACATCATTGCCTTTCAAGCGGCAACATGCAATCTAGAAGATTGTGTTTTTTTTCTAGATATTAAAAACATTCTTTTAAGTAATTCATTATTAGTTAATTGTTCAAAACCAGCTGGTGTAGTTTTATATTCTTTATTAAATAATAAAGTAAAAAGATGAGTTCAAAACATATAAAATGTTGAATCACTTTCCTCGCTTTTTTTTGGATTTTTTAATCCAAAAGGGGGGTTGCTTGCTATTAAAGTATCAATTGATTTAGGATATTTTTTTGCATATAAAATAGCTATGTCTGCTCCAAAAGATTCTCCAATTAAATTAAATTTACTATTTGGGTATTTATCTTTAAAATAATTAATTATTTGATTAATATAATCCAAATAGTATCTTATTTTTTTTGATGGTTGTAATGGGTTTTCGCCTATTCCTGGTCAATCTAATGAAACAAGTAAATTGTTTTCTGTATTGATATTTTTTAAATCATACATCTTAACAATTTCTTTTGGTGCATTAGCAACATTTAAAATAAAAAATATCTTGTTAGGATTTTTATTTTGTCCACATCAAATAATTGGAATATCACCAATTTTAATTTTAATTTTTAAAGATTCAAACATAATTAGTTTCTAAATTTTTCTTTATTTGTAGAAACACGGTATGTAGATTTAATTACATAATAAATAAATGTTGGGATTCCTAAAATTGCTGGAACATATAAGTTTACTCATCTTCATAATAAAATTGCAGAGTTTGCTGTATTTTCATCGACATTAACACCATCTACTTTTACAAATAATTGAATTAATTTACTAAATGTATATTCTGTACTTCCTAAATTACCTGGAATAGGAATAAATTTGTTAGCTGTAGCTGCCACATTAATAACATTAAATGTTTGAATAAAATCTGTTGATGAACCTAAAGGTAATAGTAAATTAATAGAAGCAATAAAGTTAAAGTATGTAATTAATTCAACGAAGATATAACACACAAAAATTAAAATAGAGTTTTTGTAATCTTTCAACATATTAATTGATAAAACAACTGATTCTCCACGAATTAAATATTTTTTCTTTGTTTCTTCTTTTGTATGATATTTTAATTTAAATGTTTTTTTAACATAATTAAATGAAATTGACAAATAGTAAGTTATTTTTTTAGAAAAAATTAAAATGCTAAAGAAAGCAAAAATACCAATGTCAATAAGCATCCCTATAGTAATCATTCAGAAAATAATAATATTTTCTGTTTCTGTTGTGAATAAAGGATATTGACTACAAAAATAAATATATGATGGTAAGGTAATAACAATTTGAACAACTTGTCAAATGAAAGCGTTTGTTGTTAATATTGAATAAACTTGTTTATTTGTTAACTTACATGTTTTTAATCAAAATAAAGTAAATGGATCTGTTAGCAAGTTTGCTGGACTAATTAAAGTTAAAAATAAATAAGATAATGAATATAAAAAAGCATCTAATTTATTAACTTTAATTCCTAATGCATGAATTCTTATTATGTGTGAGGGTGCAATCAGGAAAGCTTTAAGACATAACATGAGAATTAATAATATAAAGATTCATGTTTTTGCTTGAATACCATTTGCTAAATCACTAAAAAATTGATCTAATGGAACTTTTAAAATGCATAAAAAAGTTACAACTACTAATCCAATAGAAACAAATAATGATGAAATTAATAAAATTAATTTCTTTTTAGAAAATATTTCGTTTTTTTCACTATTATTATTGCCAACAGAATTTTCAATATTCTTTTGCGTTGCTTTGTTCATATATCTTTAATAATATATCAATTATTATATTATAATAATATATTATTATTTGATAATATGGTATCAAAAAAAGGTTCAATTTTTGCTCCAAGAACTAGAATATTAAAAAAAGCAAAACTTCTTGCTGATAAAATTGATTCATTAAAAGATCGTTTTGCAAAACTATCTGATGATGATCTTTCTGGAATGACTGATGTTTTTTTACAACGTCTTAAGAAAGGTGAAACATTAGATGATATCTTACCCGAAGCTTTTGCTACAGCAAGAGAAACTATTTATCGTGTTACTGGAATGTTTGCATTCAAAGTGCAATTAATAGGTGCTATTGTTGTTCATTGGGGTGACTTTGCTGAAATGTATACCGGAGAGGGTAAAACATTAACGATTGTTATTGTTGCTTATTTAAATGCTTTATCTAAAAAGGGTGTTCATGTTGTTACAGTTAATGAATATTTAGTGCAAAGAGATGCAAAATTTTGTGCAGAATGTTTAAACCCACTAGGTATTACTGTTGGATATAACTTATCTTCTTTTGATCAAAAACAAAAAAAAGAAATGTATGGATATGACATTACATATACAACAAATTCAGAATTAGGTTTTGATTATCTAAGAGATAATATGGTTCGTAATTATGAAGAAAAAGTAATTCGTGAACTAAATTTTGCAATCGTGGATGAAGCAGACTCGGTTTTAATTGATGAAGCACGAACTCCATTAATTATTTCAGGACAACCTAAACAAGATATTTCAAGTTATGTTGCGGTTGATACTTTTGTAAAAACGTTAGGTAAAAATGACTATAAAATAGATCCTGAAAGCAATGCTATTTCCTTGACGGATGAAGGTGTTATTAAAACACAAAACTACTTCAAAATAAAAAATATTTTTTCTTTTGCTAATAGTGAACTATTACACAAAATTAAAAACTCTTTAACTGCTAATTTTGTTTTTAAAGAAGGTGTTGAATATGTTGTTAAAAATAATGAAATCTTATTAGTAGACCAATTTACAGGAAGAATCTTACACGGAAGAAGTTATAACGCCGGTTTGCAACAAGCAATTCAAGCTAAAGAAATGGTAAAAATTGAACCTGAAAATGTTACCGTTGCCACTATTACTTACCAATCATTTTTTAGAATGTATTCAAAATTATCAGGAGTTTCTGGAACTGCTCTAACAGAAGAAGAAGAATTTATTAAAATTTATAACATGGTTGTTGTTCCTATTCCAACAAACAAACCTAATATTAGAAAAGACATGAATGACTATGTGTTTGCTAATAAAATTAGTAAATGAGTCCATGTTGTAGATGAAATAGAAAGAGTTCATAAAACAGGTCAACCAATTCTAGTAGGTACTGCTTCAGTAGAAGATAGTGAACAACTTTGTAGCATGTTAAAAAATAAAGGATTAAACTTTGAATTATTAAATGCTAAAAATGATATGCGAGAAGCAGAAATAGTAAAAAATGCAGGACAAAAGGGAGCAATTACTATTTCTACTAATATGGCTGGTAGGGGAACCGATATTAAACTTGGTCCTGGTGTAAAAGAACTTGGTGGATTATATGTTATTGGTACCGAAAGAAATGAATCTCGTAGAATTGATAACCAATTAAGAGGGCGTTCAGGAAGACAGGGTGATCCTGGAATTACAAGATTTTTTATTTCTCTTGAAGATACATTGTTTAGAAGATTTGCAACTGATAAATTTGATAAAGCTGAATCTAAAATTGTTGATAATGATTATTTTGACTCATACTTCTTCACTAAATTATTAAATTCTACACAAAAGAAAATTGAAGGAATGAACTTTGATACGAGAAAAAATTTAATTGATTATGATAGTGTTTTAAGCAATCAAAGAGAATTAGTTTATGCTCAAAGAAATTATATTTTAAAACACGATGATATATCTGAATCTTTAATTAAATTATGTCAACCTGTTGCTAAAGATATAGTTAATTT
Source organism: uncultured Mycoplasmataceae bacterium (assembly GCA_949282725.1). Classification (GTDB taxonomy): domain Bacteria; phylum Bacillota_I; class Bacilli_A; order Mycoplasmatales; family Mycoplasmoidaceae; genus Malacoplasma_A. The sequence continues at coordinate 100,084 of CASDPP010000003.1, read as the reverse complement.
ATTTAAGTTACCTAATAATGAACTTTATATAGATGGTCCTAGATTAACTGCTGTTGTTAATAACAATTTCTTTAAAGAAGTTATTCTAACAAATGATTGATTTGTAAATAAAACAACTGATGATGCAATTAAAATCTTAACTGATATTTTAACTGTCAGCGTAACAAACAGAATTGAAATATTACAAAAACAAGGTTCACTAAAAATTTTAAAAGATATCTTTATTCAATCACTAGACGTTCAATGAACAGCCCACTTAGATAAAATATCTAAAATTAGAGAAGGTGCATGACTTCGTTCATTAGAACAAAGATCACCATTAAATATTTATGTTGAAGAAGCTGACTGAAACTTTAATGAAATGAGAAAAAATATTGCTCATCAAGTAATATTATCATTACATAAAATTTTCTTACCAAGATCCAATGACAATTTAAGATTAGCATTAAGAAATATTTTAAATAAATATAATTTAACTCTTTCAGCAATTACACAAAAAGCTGTTGATTCAAACATTGATAATATTAACACTATAACAAAAGAAAAACCAAATTTAAAAGTTAATTTAAAACCTCATTCACCTAAAGACGCACCTAAAAAAGAAATACTAAGCGCTAAAGAAAAACTTTTAAAACAAGTAGCTGCAAAAAAGAAAGAAAAACAATCAACACAAATAAAAACAACTAAAAAACCAAAAAAGGTAAAGAATGTCACAAAAAAAATTAGCAAATAGTTTTGTTTTAACAACTGAATTAAAACCAAAAGGTGACCAACCTAATGCTATTAAATCGCTTACTGACAATATAAAAAAAGGTATAAAATCACAAGTTCTTTTAGGAGCAACAGGTACTGGTAAAACTTTTACTATTGCTAATGTAATTAATAACATTCAAAAAAATGCATTGATTATTGTTCATAATAAAACTTTAGCTGCTCAATTGTATTCTGAATTTAAAGAGTTATTTAAAAATAATAATGTTGAATATTTTGTTTCATATTTTGATTTTTATCAACCAGAAGCATATATTCCCCGTTCTGATACATATATTGAAAAATCTGCTAAGCAAAATGAAGAAATTGAATTATTAAGACTTTCAACAATTAACTCATTGGCATCAAAAGAAAAAACAATTGTTATTGCTTCAGTGGCTGCTATTTATGCTTCCGTTGCTCCAAATGATTTTGAAAAGTTTCGTATTGTTTTATCACAAAATCAAACAAGAACAATTAAACAATTACAATATGATTTAATTAGATTACAATATCAAAGAAACGATATTGATCTGCATCCTGGTACATTTAGACAAAAAGGAGATACTTTTGAAATTGCTCCTGGACATACAGAAGAATATTATTTAAGAATTTCATTTTTTGGTAATACAATTGAAGAAATTGCTACCACAGACACTGTAACAGGAAAATTAATTGAACGTTATAAAACGTTTGTAATTGTCCCAGCTAATGAATATATCATGGATTCAGATCGATTAGATGAGTCTATTGAAAGAATTAAAAGTGAGCTAATTGAAAGAGAAAAATATTTTGCAAAAAACAATAAATTAGTTGAAAAACAAAGAATTCATGAAAGAACCACTCATGATATTGAGTCACTAAAAGAACTAGGTTATTGTTCTGGTATAGAAAACTATTCAAGACACTTAGAATTAAGATCAGAAGGACAAACTCCTTACACACTTTTTGATTATTTCGGTGATGATTGATTATTAGTTGTTGATGAATCTCATATGACCGTCCCACAAATTAGGGGAATGTATAATGGCGATCGTTCAAGAAAAGAAACTTTAGTAAAATATGGTTTTAGATTACCTTCAGCATTAGATAATCGTCCATTGAATTTTGAAGAATTTAATTCTAAAATAAATAAAATAATTTATGTTTCAGCTACACCAAATGATTATGAAATTAAAAAATCTCATGGTGTTGTTATCGAACAAATCGTTAGACCAACAGGATTATTAGATCCAACTATTGAAGTTCGTCCTACCAAATATCAAATTGATGATTTAGTTAAAACACTAAAAGAACAAGTTGATAAAAAATCAAAAACATTTATTTCAGTTTTAACAATTAAAATGGCTGAAAGTTTAACAGAATATTTAAAAAATCAAAAATTTAAAGTTGCGTATTTACATAATGAATTAAAAACATTAGAACGAACTAAGATCATTAATGATTTAAGAAGAGGTAAACATGATATTATTGTTGGTATTAATTTATTAAGAGAAGGTTTAGATGTTCCTGAAGTATCATTAATGGTTATCTTTGATGCTGATAAACCAGGACTATTTAGAAATGAAAAATCTCTTATTCAAATGTTTGGTCGTGTAGCAAGAAATGAAAATGGAAAAGTTTTAATGTATGCTGATACTATTAGTGAATCTATGGATTATGCCATAAAAGAAACTAAGCGTCGTAGAGAATTACAAATTAAATACAATAAGAAAAATCATATTATTCCTAAAACTATTAAGAAACCTATTTTTGATGATATTTCATCAAAAGAAGATGCAAAAGTTATTGAGAGTTATTTTAAAGGGCAAAATAAAATGAATCAGAAAAACTCAATAAAAGCTATTGCTGTGTTACGTAAAGAAATGTTACAAGCTGCTAAGAATCAAGAATATGAACGTGCAGCACATTTAAGAGATATGATTATTGAATTAACTAATCAATCTTCTAAATAATATTAGGTATATTAAATGCCTTTTTAGTATTTTCAAATATTCGATCTGCTAGTTCTTTCTTGTCATTTTGTTTTAATTCTGCTACTTTATTAAAAACATATTGAATATTTAATGGACTATTTCTTTTACCTCTAAATGGTTCAGGTGATAAAAATGGAGAATCTGTTTCAATAATTAATTTTGATTCGTCAATTTCGTTTATTAATGATTGGAATTGTTTAGCATTTTTAAATGTTACAATACCTGAAATTGAAATATAACAACCTAATTTTAAATATTCATCTAAATGTTTTTTCTCTCCACTAAAACAATGAATAATTACTCTTTGATTTTTATCTTTGTATTTTTTAAGAATTTCGATTGCGTCTTCGTGAGCATCTCTAACATGAACAACTAATGTTTTATCTAAATTTTTAGATAATTCAATAAATTTAATGAAACATTTAATTTGATTGTTTTTATTTTGTCCTTTATCATGATAATAATCTAATCCTGTTTCCCCAATCCCTACTACTTTATTTTGTTTTGATAGTTCTATAATTTTATTAAATTCATCTTCGAAAGTTTTTTCATTAATGTCAGAAGGATGGATTCCGATTATTGCATAAAAATTTTTATATTTGTTAGCTTGTTCTATTGCTTTAATAGAACTTTCTAAATCAATTCCAACAATATTAACATAAATGTTTTGCTCAATACATTGTTGGTGTATTGAATCAATATCTTGTTCTAATGGTTTAATGTTTAAATGAGCATGAGTATCAAATAATTTCATTTTATTTACCTACACAAAATTTAGAAAATAATAAGTTTACAAAATCTAATTTTTCTGAGTTTCCTAATACTTCATTAAGCGTTTCAATAGCTTCAAACAATTTATCATAAATAAGCTCATTTAATTTTTGATCATTATATAATGTGTATGCTTGTTTAGTTAATTTTAATACTTTTTCTAATTTAACAATATCTTCATTATCTTGAACATAAGAACTATTTAATACTTCAGGTGAAATTTCAATTAAAGATATTAATTTATCAATTAGTGGTTTAATGTTTTTCTTTTTAACACTGATAGGTATAACTAATTTAAGTTTGTTTTTATTAGCTAGATCTGATTTATTATTAACTAATATTAATTTTTGTTTAGGAATTAAAGCAATATATTTTTTATGGTTTTTAGATAATGGTTTGCTACCATCTAATAAGTAAATAACATATGTTGCTTTATTTATTATTTTTTTTGTTTGAGCTATTCCTTTTTTCTCAATAACATTAGATGATTTTCTTATTCCTGCGGTATCAATAAAATTAAATAAAATGTCATCTATTAAAATTTTATTTTCGATATAATCTCTTGTTGTTCCTGGGATATTAGAAACAATTGCTTTTTGTTCATTACTTAACAAATTTAACAACGAAGATTTTCCTGCATTAGGTTCACCGACAATAGCAATATTAATTCCTTTACTATTTGATAACATAATTTTAGATGAGCTAGTAATTATTTTGATTTGTTCTATTATTTCTCTAAAATTTTGAATTATTTTTTCATGTGATACATCTGGAGTTTGCTCATATTCTGGATAATCAATGTTAACTTCTACTTGACCAATGTTTTCTTTTAATTTATCTAGAATAGATAATAAAATCTTTTGTGTCTTATTATCTAAACCACTAATTGCATGCTTGTGAGAATATTTATCATAAGAATTAACTAAATTATGTACTGCCTTAGATTGAGCTAATGACATTTTTTTATTTAGAAATGCTCTTTGAGAAAACTCTCCTCTTAATGCTTGGCGACAACCATTTTTGATTAACAAGTTTATTATTTTATCAGCAATATATACACTTCCATGTGAATTAATTTCAATTAAATCTTCTCCCGTGTAAGACTTAGGAGCAACAAATTTATTTAATAAAACTTCATCTATTTTATTTCCATTATCAATGATAGTTACTTTTTGAATTGTGTAACCTTTTTTGGTTATTTTTTCTAAACATATTTTTTGTAAAATTGAATAAATATCATCACCTGAAATTCTAATGATGTGTATTGGATTATTCATTCGTGGTGTAGAAAGAGCAACTATTGGTTTCATAATGTATTTAAAATAGTAATTAATTTAGCATATATTATTGATTTTATAGGATTATGTTGTAATGAGTTAATTAGTAAAATGATTTCATTAGTTTTTTTTGGATTAAACACCATTAAACCATTTAAAATAGTTTCAATTTCTTGATAAGAAAGATTTTTAAATATGTTGTAGTAATCTTTTGTTTTTACTCCATCTTTTATAATTTGATTAACCTCATTTATTTGATTAAATAATTCCTTAAATTTATTTGTTTTTAAACTATCTTGTAACTCTTTTAAATCATAGAATAATGATTTAGCGAAGTCTATTTCTTGTTTGGATAATTTATTTTCTTCAACAATTGTTTTAAATTGAATTTGGTCAGGTTGCATAATATAAGTTTGACATCTACTTTTAATTGTTGAAATTACTTTATCTGGATTTTTTGTTGTAAAAATTGCATAAACATTTTGTTTTGGTTCTTCTAAAAACTTTAACAAAGTATTAGAACAAATTGTTGATAAACTTTCTACACCTTTAATAATGTATATTTGTATATTGTATTTATCAATTGAACTTACACTAAAATCTGACTGAATTTTTAATATTTCTTCTTTTTTAATTTCTTTTTCATAAGCATTTAGAATCTTTAAATCAGCATATGAATTATTTTCAATTTTTTTATAAATAATTCCGTCATCTTTAAAAAGACTTTTAATGTAATCAACAATAAATTTATTAGTATTTGAAATGGTGTTTTGTACTAATAAAATTGCATGAGGTTTTTTTTTATTTTTAATTAAATTTGTGTAGTCCATGTATTAATTATTAAAAAACTTCTTATTTAAAAATTTAAGAATTTCATCTGTTATTTCATCAACAGATTTATTTGCATCAACAACAAAAATTTTATTTTTTTTTTCAGATTTAATTAATTTTAAATATCCTTGATAAACTTGTTTATGCAAATTTACTTTTTCTTTATCTAATCGGTTAATTTCTCTGTTTTTGTCCTTTTTAATTCTATTTAAAGCATCAATTGGATTAATCATTAAAAAAATAGTTAGATCAGGTTTTACATTTGACATTGCAAATTCATTTATTTTTTTAATGTTATCAATGCCTAATTTTCTACCTATACCTTGATAAACATAAGATGAATGAACAAAGCGATCACACAAAATTATTTTTTCTTTTTTTAAACTAGGAACAATAAAATCATCAATGTGTTGTGCTCTAGAAGCAGCAAATAACAAAGCTTCTGCACGATAAGATATTTTAGAATCTGTATTTAATAAAATATTTCTTATTGATTCAGCAATAATGTTTTTGTTTCCACCCGGCTCTCGTGTTAAAACAACTTTATTTTTAAATCTTTTATTTAGATTTTTATAAAGTTCTTTAATGATTGTTGTTTTTCCACTTCCATCTGGACCTTCAAAAGTAATGAATAATCCTTTTTTATTTAATGTATTGTTCACCATCGAAATATTTTAATAATTTTTCTGGGATCTTAATTGATCCGTCTTTTTGTTGATAATTTTCAACAACAGCAGCTCATAATCTATCTATTGCTAGACCTGAACCATTTAAAGTATGACAATATTTAATTTCATTATTTTCATCACGATATCTTAACATTAAGTTTCTTGCTTGAAAATCTAAACAATTAGAACATGAAGAAATTTCTTTATAAGCATTGTATGATGGTAATCAAACTTCAATATCATACGTTTTAGCTGATGCAAAGCCCATATCTCCTGTACAAAGAACAATTCTTCTATATGGCAATTGTAAAGCTTCTAAAATAAGTTCTGCTTGTCTTGTCATTGATTCCAATTCATCAAATGAAGTTTCTTGTTTAGTTAATTTAACCATTTCAGTTTTATAAAATTGGTGTTGTCTAATAACCCCTTTAGTATCTTTACCTGCACTACCAGCTTCTGATCTGAAACAAGCAGTGCTTGCTGTTAGATACATTGGAAGCTCACTAACTGATAAAATTTCATTAGAAAATAAGTTTGTTAATTGAACTTCTGCTGTTGGTGATAAATATTGATTACCAGTTTTTAATCCATATAAATCTTCTTCAAATTTAGGTAATTGTCCTGTCCCATATAATGCAGATGCATTAATTATGACTGGTGGTAAATATTCTTTAAAACCTGCTTTTGTATTCATATCTAATGTAAATGCTTGAAGCGCTCTAATTAATTTTGCTCCTGCACCTACATAAATTGTGTATCTTGATCCTGATATTTTTGTAGCTCTAGTAAAATCAACTAATTTTAAATCATTTGCTAAATCTCAATGAGCTTTAATTGGAAAATTAAATTTGGTTGGTTGTGAAAATTTATTAACTTCAATATTATCATTTTCATCTTTCCCATTAGGAACTGATAAATCTGGAATGTTAGGAATTTCTTTCGATAAAGTATTAATTTGCTCTTTTAATTCAGCTTCTTTTTTTTCTAACTCAGAAAGTTTTTGTTTACTTTTTTTAATTGTTTCTTGGACAATAGCAAGTTCATCTTTTTTATTACTATTGATTAGTTCTTTAATTTTTTCTGTGTTTGCGTTTCTTTCTGTATAAATTTTTTGAATTTCAGTCTTAATTTTTCTTCATTCATTATCTAGTGAAAAAACTTGATCAATTTGAGGATATGTTTTATTTCTTGTTTCAAGTCTTTTTTTTATAGTTTCTTTATCTGTTCTAATTAATGCTATATCTATCATTGTTCTAAAATACTATAATATTTATTAGATTAATATAATTATATTAATAATATCTATTTTTGTTTTCAATTAATTTGTTTGGAGTATTAATTTATAAAATAAATTAATATTTGGTTTTGTTTTATATAATTATAATAATAAATAATTTTATGGAAAAGAAAGACAAAACTGGTAATAAAGTAAAAATTGAAATATCTTTAGATTCTGATATTATTGAAAAATTAGAAACTATTTTAAATGAAATGAAATCTAGACCTAGTCCTAATTTTAAAGGTAGTAGTATTGAAGATCTAGTGGCTCATTTAATTACAACTCATGTTAATAGCTTAACACAAATGAACAACATTTTTAACAAAATGTTTAAAGATTCTGGTATTGATCCTAACGATCCAAATAATATTGATGATTTATTGAAAAATATCAAAAAATCATTTAAATCTTTTACAAAAGAATTTGAAGATGATAATGATAAAGAAAAAGAAAATAAAAATAATAAAGTTAAAAATTAATTATGAAACTTACTCTAGTATATCACGTTAGTAAAAATATTAAATACCTTAAACAATCACTAGATGCTATTTTTGAGCAAAGTGATATGAATTTTAATTTTTTACTGGTTGATGATAATTCTAGTAATGCTGTTGCAACTATATTAAATAATTATGATTTTAAAAAAATAAAATCGTTTCATGTGATTAGTTTTAATGAAACTCTTTCCCATTCATATTGTTTAAAATCAGCTTTAAAGTTTGTAAAAACTGATTATATTTTTTATTTAGGTTCTAACATTATCTTAAATAATGATTTTGTTGAAACTATTAATTCTACAATTACTAAAAATAATAATCTGGATTTTATTTTGTTCAAAAAAACCTCATTAAATGAACAAATAAAAATTTTTGATGTGAATGATGTCAGTCTTTACCAATTAGTTTATCCAACTATTAAAAACATTGTCTTTTCATCTAAAATATTAAAAAAAATTGATAATGTGTTAACTCCTTTTACATATTATCCATTAGTGTTAATCTTTGAATATGTTAATTATGCGAAAAAAGTCTGCTATATCAATAATGATTTATTTAAAAAGAAAGAAAATGTTTCATTCACATATGGAATTTATTCTTTTATATCAGAAGCAAATTATTTGTTAGCAAATAATAAGAAATATTGATTAGCTAAAAATGATTATGAATTATTTGAATTTATAATTATTCAATCAGTTTTAATTACTTTTTTTAGAAAATTATTATGAATTATTCATAATAAAAAATTAGTTAACCGTCATATTGAAAATATTTCAAAATGAGTAGAAGATAATATTTCTAATTGAAAAAAGAATAAATACATCAATCAAAATAAAAAGTTACATCAAGATACTAAACAAACTGAATACTTATCTAAATTTAAATTCTCTTATTCATATATAAAGAAATATTTTGATAATGAAAAAAAATAATGATAAACAAAGATATTATTTAGGAAAAGCTATTACAAGAAGCTTTAGTTGGATCATTGATTTTTTGTTTTGTGGTCTTTTTTTATTTTTATTTTTTTATTTATTTTTTGTTTTCAAAAATCCTAATGGTTTTCATTTACAATATGAATCAATTACATCTTGAAAATATTCTGTTTTTGCTCTTGTTTGTTTTATTTTTTATTTCTTATATTTTAATGTTGTTCCTCTAATATGAAAAGGACAAACAATCGGATTGAAAATTGTAGGGTATGCAATTATTAATGTTCATATTACTCAACCATTTTGAATTAATTTAATTAAAAGACAATTTTTCTTATGAATTTTAAACGGTTTAATAGGTTTATCATTAGGAATTACTCTTTCGTGTTTAGGAGATGAAAAAGCTGCTTTATTCATGGAACAATTACTTAACATAAAAGATAATAACATCCCAACAGTTAATTTGTTTTTAGCTTTATGATATGTTTCAACATTTGTTTTTATTTTTTTAGTTATTATGATGTTTATTAGAAATAAAAGACAAGCTATTCATGATATATATAGTTCAACTGTTACTATTGATTTAAAAAGTAAAAGTGATGATCCAAATAGATCTCACAATACTAAAAAAATAATTAGTCCTAAAAACTATTCTTTACCTGGTGAAATTAAACCTGATTCATTTGAGGAAATCTAATATGTCAATCGATTTATCAAAATTAAATAAAGAACAAGAAGAAGCTGTTGTTTATCATGAAGGACCTATTGCAATTATTGCTGGTGCGGGTAGTGGTAAAACAAGAGTTTTATCTTATCGTGTAGCTTATTTAGTGGAAGAAATGAATTTTGATCCTAATAGTATTTTAGCTATTACTTTTACTAATAAAGCTGCTAATGAAATGAAATCAAGAATCAACTCTTTGATTGGTGAATACAATTTTAAATGAATAGGAACATACCATGCTATATGTTTAAAAATTTTAAAACATGATATTCAACATTTAAATCGTTCACAAAATTTCTCAGTAATAGATGTTGAAGACCAAAAAAGTATTATTCGTGAAATATATCAATTTCGACATTTTACTCAATCGCAAATGAAAATTAATAAAGCTGTCTCATTAATTTCTTTATTGAAAGATGCTGATTTTGATTTTACTATAAATCACGATCCATTTGAATTGCGTTCTTATTCAATTTATACAAATAATGAATATCAAATGATTAAACAAATTTATCTTGATTATCAAAAAAGATTATTAGATCATAATTTAGTGGATTTCAATGATTTAATTATTTTAACATTAGAATTATTTGATAAATTGCCAGATGTAGCTAATAAATGGAAACATGTTTTTAAATACATTTTAGTAGATGAATTTCAAGATACTAACTTAAAACAATTTAGAATATTACTCCATTTAATTAATCCTGATAAAAACAATATATTAATTGTAGGAGATCCTGATCAATCAATATATAACTGAAGAGGTTCATATTCTCAAATATTTCTAGATTTTCATAAAAAATTTAAAAATGCTAAATTCGTAATGTTAGATATTAATTATCGATCAACAAAAAGTATTTTAAATGCTGCAAATTCTTTAATCTCTCATAATAAAAATCGAGTCGATAAAAAATTACAAACACAAAACCCGCAAGGAAAAAAACCAATATTTTATTTTGCTCGTACTCAAGCTGAAGAAGCTCAATATGTTTGTAACAAAATTAAAGAATTAAATAAATTGAATGTGCCAAATACTGAAATTGCAATTTTATATCGTAGTAATTTCTTATCAAGATATATTGAAGAACAATTGATTAGTAATAGTATCCCATATCATATATATGGAGGTTTTCGTTTCTATGAAAGAAAGGAAATTAAAGATTTAATTAGTTATTTGAAATTAATGGTTTCAGATGATGAACTGTCATTAAAAAGAGTAATTAATGTTCCAAATAGAAAAATAGGTCCACAAACAATTGAAAAAATAAATCAATATTGTTTAGAAAAAGATATTTCATTTTTAGAAGCCATTAAATCTAATACAAATAATTGAAATTATCGAACAGTAAGTTCTTTTTATGATTTAATTCTTAAATTAAGAGAGCAAACTAAAGAAATGACAATTACTGAAACTCTTAAACATATTATTAACGAATTACAATATGATGCATATTTGCATTCGCTAGATATTGAAGACCGGATGGAAAATGTCTTAGAACTTTTAAGAACAATGGAAAACTATGAAAAAGAAAACGATCCAAAAGATTTGAATGGTTATTTAGAAGAAATTAGTTTATATACCGAATCTGACGAAGACCAAAATAAAGATAAAGTTTCTTTAATGACTGTTCATCGAGCTAAGGGAACAGAATTTAGATATGTTTTTATAATTGCATTCAATGATGGTGTATTCCCTTCAATAAACGCTGAAGATATCCAAGAAGAAAGAAGAATAGCATATGTAGGTTTAACTAGAGCAAAAGAATTCTTATCTATTTCTTGTAACCGTGGTTTTGGCTATTTATCTAATTCATCTGATGAATCAGAATTTGTTGATGAAATAGGAAAAGAAAATTTAGAAATATATAACCCAAAAACTAAAGCAATTAGTAATTTAGACCTAGGGTGATATAACTCTAAAAAACATAATTTTCATGATAATTATGAACAAAAAAATGTTACATTTAATGTTGGAGATATTGTTGTTCACACAACATTTGGTTCAGGAACTGTTGTAGGAATTAAAGGTGATTTAATTGATATTTTATTTAAAGCCCCTTATGGTTTAAGAACAATTTTTAAACATCATAAAAACTTAAAAAGAATTGTTAATTAAGCTTTAATCGAAATTGATAATCACTTAAAATCATTTCTTTTAAATCGTATTTTGGTTTTCAATTTAACTTAGCTTTAATTTTTTTATTATCTCCAATTAAAATTTCTGGATCACCAGGACGATTATCAGTAATTGTGTAATTTAATTTTTTATTGGTTACTTTTTGTGCTGTTTTTATAACATCTAAAACAGAAATTTTTACTGATGAACAAATATTAAAAACATCACTCTTGTTTTTCTTTAAATAATCAATCCCCAGTACAATAGCATTTGATACGTCTCTTACATCTATATAATCTCTTAATGCTGTTTTATCTTTTGTTTTATATTTACCACCAAAAATTTTAAATTGTTTATTATTAATGATTGCATCATTAATTTTAGCAATTAATAAACTTGTGTTTTTATCATATATTCCATATTTTTTTGAACTACTTGCTCCTGAAACATTAAAAAATCTTAGTAATAAATAATTAATTTTGTTTGTTTTACTATAATCCTTAATTATTTGTTCGTCAATATATTTAGTTCATCCATATGGATTGCATGGTTTTGTAACAAGATTTTCCGATAATGGTTTGTTAGATTTAATATCCCCATATGTTGCTGCTGATGAAGCAAATACTAAATTATGACATTTAGCATTTTTCATTGCTTCTAATACTGAAATTAATCCATTAACATTGGTATCATAATACTCCAATGGTTTTTGTGTAGACTCACCAACTTTTATTTTTGCTGCTAGTAAAACAATATGAGTGATTTTGTTTTGCTTAATCACTAAAGATAATTTTTTAGTATCTTTCATACATCCTTTAATAAATTTTGCTTTAGGATGAACTTGTGATTTAAACCCTGTTGATAAATCATCATAAACAACTACTTTTTGTTTATTATTAATTAAATCTTCAACTAGAACAGAACCAATATATCCTGCACCACCAATAACTAATATGTTATTGGTTTTCTTGTTTATTTTGTTCATTTAATTCCCCTGCTTCACTAGCTTCTTTATTTATTTCTTCATTTTTTTCTTCTTGTTGTTGAGAAATTTCTTGTTCTTGTAAATCTGGATTAATCATTTCTAGTTCGGGAACTTGTTGTGGTGTTTCAGCTTCATGTCTAAAAACTGTTACTGAAATAATTTTATCTCCTTCATCCACATTCATTAATTTAACGCCTGATGTAGAACGACTAATTTCTCTAACTGTTGATATATTAAATCTAATAATTTTACCTTTATTTGTAATCATTAAAATATCTTCATTACCAAAGATAGAATTTACATATACTAGTTTTCCTGTTTTATCATTTACTTTTAATGTTCTTACCCCTTTAGCATTTCTTGAAGTTAAACGATATTCATTAACGTCAGTAACTTTACCAACACCTTTAGAACCAATTGATAAAATTTTGTTTCCTGTTATTGAAGAAGATAAACCAACTACTTTTTCTGATGATTCTAACTTCATTGCCTTAACACCTGCTGCAGTTCTACCCATTGGACGAACATTATTTTCATTGAATCTAATCATATTACCATTAGATCCACCAATATATATTTCATCATTATCTTTTACAAAGATAACATCATATAATTCATCACCTTCTTTTAAACTAATACAAATTTTACCATTACTTTGAATTCTTTCAAATTCAGATAATGAAGTTTTTTTAGAAATACCTTTTTTAGTTACAAAAAATAAATATCCTTCTTTATAATCATTTATTGGTAAAATTGTTAATACTTTTTCATTTTTTTCAACTCCAATTATGTTAATTGCGGGAATTCCTTTAGATTGACGTGAACCAATTGGAATTTGGTGTCCTCTTGTACGATAAATTTTACCTAAGTTAGTAAAGAATAAAATATCTGTATGAGTAGAAGTAACAACAATTTTATGTACATCATCATCTTCATGTGTGTTTAATCCTATTACTCCAACACCACCTCTTTTTTGTACATGATATGTATCAACAGGTAATCTTTTGAAATAACCTCTAGATGACATTGTCACAACAATATCTTCTTCAGGTATTAAATCTTCATCACTAATATCAGAATTAATATCATATCTAATAACTGTTTTTCTTTTATCAGAGAATTTTTTAGATAATTTATCTAGTTCTTCAAGAATTTTCTCAATTTTTTTGTTGTAACTATCTAAAATTGATTGAAGTTCTATAATTGTTTTCTTAATAGCTGCTAATTCTTCTTCAATTTTTTTACTTTCCATGCTACTTAATGATCTAAGTCTCATGTCTAAAATAGCTTTAGATTGAATTTCAGATAAATTAAATCTAGACATTAAATGTTGCATAGCTTCATTATTGTCAGAAGATTCTCTAATAATTTTAATAACTTCATCAATTGATCCTGTTGCAATATGTAAACCTTCTAAAATGTGTTCTCTTTCTTTAGATTTTTTTAATTCATATTGTGTTTTTCTTGTTAATACTTCTACTTGGTGATCAATATAAATTTGTAATACTTCTTTAATGTTTAATAATTTCGGTTCACCCTTAACAAGAGCAATCATATTAACACTAAAGTTTACTTGTAGTGGTGTAGATTTATATAATTGATTCATTAAAACTTCAGGGACAACATCTCTTTTTGTTTCAATTACTATTCTTATTCCTTCACGAGATGATTCATCTCTTAAATCAGCGATACCTTGAATTTGTTCGTTTCTTACTAATTCAATAATTTTTTCAATTAATGTAGTTTTATTTACCATGTAAGGAATTTCTGTAAAGATAATTGTCGATTTACCATTATCATGTGTTTCATAAGTTCCTTTTGATCTAATAGTAATAGAACCTCTACCAGTATTGAAATAATCATTAATTCCTGCACTATTAATAATTTCAGCAGATGTAGGAAAATCAGGACCTTTTAAAACTGTTTGAATTTCATTAATACTTGCATCAGGGTTTTTTGCTACTAAATTAATTGCTTCTACTAATTCAGATAAATTATGTGGTGGAATATTTGTTGCAATACCTACAGCAATACCTGATGAACCATTAGCTAATAAATTAGGTAATAATGAAGGTAAAACAACTGGTTCTTTTTCACTTCCATCATAGTTATCTGCAAAATCAACAGTATTTTTTTCAATATCTGCCATTGTTGTTTCAGCTAGTTTAGATAATCTAGCTTCTGTATATCTCATAGCTGCAGCAGCATCACCATCTACTGAACCAAAGTTACCGTGTCCATCAATTAGAGGGTATCTCATTGAGAAGTCTTGTGCTAATCTTACCATTGTATTATAAGCAGCAGTATCTCCGTGTGGGTGAAACTTACCAATTACTTCCCCAACTAAACGAGCTGATTTCTTATATGGTTTATCAGGAGTCATACCTAATGCATAAGCAGCATAAAGAACTCTTCTATGAACTGGTTTTAAACCATCACGTGCATCAGGAATAGCTCTAGCAACAATTACTGACATTGCATAATCTAAAAATGATGTTTCAAGCTCAGTAACGATTGGTCTATTTTTTACAATTGTTTTTGATAATTCTTCTTTAATTTTTTCAATATTATTATTTGCCATATTCCCTCCTTAAATTAGATGTCTAAATTTTTAACAAATTTAGCATTTTTAGAAATAAATTCCTTTCTAGGCATTACATCATCTCCCATTAAGAATGAAAAGTCTTGATCAGCTTTAACTGCATCATCAATGGTAATTTGATGTAATATTCTATTTTTTGGATCCATTGTCGTTTCTCATAATTGATCAGGGTTCATTTCCCCTAAACCTTTATATCTTTGAACACTATATTTATTTGTTCCTACTTCTTTTTTAAATTGTTCTAATTCTTCATCAGAATAAGCATATTTAACAGATTTGTTGCATACAAACTTGTATAAAGGCGGTTGAGCAGCATAAATGTGTCCTTGTTCAACTAGTGGATACATGTATCTAAAGAAGAATGTTAATAATAAGATTCTAATGTGAGCACCATCCACATCAGCATCGGTCATAATGATAATTTTGTTGTATCTTAATTTAGTTAAATCAAATTCTGGTTTTACTCCTGCTCCAAATGCAGTAATCATTGCAGTAATTTCTTCATTTTCAAAGATTTTTTCGGTTTTTGCTTTTTCAACATTTAAAATTTTACCTCTTAAAGGTAAGATTGCTTGAAATTCTCTATTTCTACCTAACTTAGCAGATCCACCAGCTGAATCCCCTTCAACGATGTAGATTTCAGATATTGAAGAATTTTTTGTAGAACAATCAGCTAATTTACCTGGTAATGAACCACTATCAAATGGAGATTTTCTTCTAATTGCTTCTTTAGCTTCTTGAGATTTTTTTCTAGCTTGTTGAGCTAAGATAATTTTTTGAATAATAATTTTAGCTTCATCTGGGTTTTCTAAAATAAATTTTTCAAAAATATCTGATGTAACTTTATTAACATATTGTCTAACTTCAGAGTTACCTAGTTTTCTTTTTGTTTGTCCTTCATATTGAGGGTTTGGGTGTTTAATTGAAATAATTGCTGTTAAACCTTCAGCAACGTCTTCTTTAGACAATTTATCATCTTGTTCTTTCATGAATTTCTTTTCAATAGCATATTTATTAATGATTCTTGTAATAGCTAATTTAAATCCTTCTTCATGAGTACCACCTTCAGTAGTATTAATGTTATTACAGAAAGAATAACATGATAAGTTATATGATTTGTTATATTGGAATGCTAATTCTAATTTAATAGAATATGTTTCGTTATCTTCTGAATTAGGTATTTTAACGTTTTGTTCTACTTCACCATAAACAATTGTTGGTGTTAATACTTCTTTATCTTTATTTAAATCAACAATATATTCTTTTAAACCACCTTCATAGTGTCATTCATCTTTAGTGTTCATTTGTTCATCAATAAAGATAATTTTTAACCCTTTATTTAAATAAGCTAATTGTTGTAATCTATTAACTATTTTTGTATGTTCAAATGGAGCTTTTTCCATAACTCTAAAGTCTGGGAAAAACTCTACTATTGTTCCGTGTTCTTTTTCACAATCACCTATTTGTTCTAATGGTTTAACTGTTTTACCACCATCAACAAATTCAATAAAGTGTAATTTATTGTGTCTTGCTACTCATACTTTCATTCATTTTGATAAAGCATTAGTAACTGATGCACCCACACCATGTAAACCACCTGATATTTTATATGTTGAATTATCAAATTTACCACCAGCGTGTAGTACTGTTAAAACAGTTTCAACAGTTGATTTTCCTGTTTTAGGGTGAATATCAATTGGAATACCTCTACCATCATCATCTACTTTAATTGACCCTTCTTTGGTTAATGTAACAATAACTCTTGTAGCAAATCCACCCATTGCTTCATCGATTGAGTTATCAACAATTTCTCATATCATGTGGTGAAGACCTTCAGAACTTGTAGAACCTATATACATCCCTGGTCTTTTTCTAACAGCTTCTAATCCTTCTAAGATTCGTATATCACTAGCTGTATAATTATCTTTATTTTTATCTAATTCTTTATTTTCCATATATGTTATTAAAAAATACTTATATATTATATATATAATATATAAGTTTTAGTTAATTATTTTATATTTTTATTGTTTTATTGGTAATGTTATACCAATATAAGAATCATCATTTAAATCTTTAACAATAATTGGTTGAATATTACTTTGATATTCAATAAGAATTTTATCAGATGTAATAGATTTAAAAATATCAATTAAATATTTATAATTGAAATAAAATATTGTTGGATTAATATTACTTTTTTCTATATTTATATTACTTTGAACATTACCTTCCATGCTTTGCAATGAAACAACTAATTCCGATTCTTTAATATCAAATTGTAAAGAAGATGATTTATTTTCATTTGTTCGTATTGTTGTAGCGTAGTTAATAGCATCAATTAAATCATCTTTATTTATTTCAAAATGATATTGATTTTTTGTTTCAATAATTTTAGAAATATTAGGATATTCATTATCAAATAATCTAGATAAAATTTGATAATTAGGTAAGTTAAGAATAATATTTTTTTCTTTTATAATTAAATTAATTTCTTTAATATCAGTATCTGAAATTATTTCAGATATTAAATCAATAAATTTCTTACTTAAAACAAATTTAAGTTTAGGTCCATTAAAGTTTTCATTGATGTAAGATAAATGATATGAATCAGTTCCTACAATTTCTAATTTATTTTCTAATCTTGTAGAATCAAATAAAATACCAGATAAAACGTTATTATCAAAACTGTTCATTAAAATAGAAGGTATTATTTTATGTTTAATTTTAGAAATTAAATATGATGGTATAGTTATTTGTTGTCCATTTTCAATTGAAAAATCAAAAGATGGATATAAATTTGAGTCTAGGAGGTTTAAATCAGCTACAACTTTATTTCCTGTTATTCTAATAACTGATGTATCTAATTGATTAATTTCAATTATATCTGATTTTATTTTAGATATTAAATCAATAAATAAACTTGTTTTGACTAATATATTTCCTGTCGAATGAATAGTTAGATTTTGATCTAATTTTATTTTAATAGTATCTTTTTCATTAGATGAGGTAATAGTTACATCATCTTGATTTACATTAATATAAATTCCATCTAAAATAGGATTAGTATTAGAAGATGAATTACTTTGAATATATTTTAAATTTTTTAAAAAGTATTTAGTATTGATGGAAAATTTCATAAGTTATATATATTATAAATATTTTATATTTATAATTTATTTTATTTTAATTTTATTATTATATATAAATATATAAAATCAAAATTCCAACAAAGTTTTCAACAACAGATATATAAAAAAAACAAGGCAAAACAGAAAGGTAAGAAGATTCTATGAAATTAGAATTTTAAAATTGCCTTGAACTATATAAATAGTTTTGTTAATATTATATAATATTATTAATAAAAAAATTATGTCTAAAGAAATAGAAAGAAAAGAATTATTTAAAATTATTTGAAAAATAGCTAATGAGTTAAGAGGTTCAGTAGATGGATGAGATTTTAAACAATATGTTTTAGGATTATTATTTTATCGATTCATCTCAGAAAATTTAGTTGAGTATATTAATAATCAAGAAAAAAAAGCAGGTAATGTAAATTTTAATTATGAAAAAATTTCTGATGAACAAGCAGAATACGGTAGAGAAGAAACAATACAAGAAAAAGGATTTTACATTTTACCTTCTCAACTTTTTAGTAATATTGTAAAAAATGCTAAAAATGATGATGATATAAATATTACATTATCTAACATTTTTAAAAGTATAGAAAATTCTGCTATTGGTTATGATTCAGAAGAAAGTATGAAAGGATTATTTGCAGATGTAGATTTTAATAGTAATAAATTAGGTTCATCTGTAAATGAAAGAAATAAAAAAATAATTAAATTGTTAAATGCGATTGATAGTCTTAAATTGGGAAATTATAAAGAAAATAACATAGATGTTTTTGGAGATGCATATGAATTTTTAATGACTATGTATGCTAGTGAAGCAGGTAAGTCGGGGGGGAATTCTTTACTCCACAAGAAGTTAGTGAATTACTTACTAGATTAACAATAGTTGATAGAAAATATGTTAATAAAGTTTATGATCCAGCATGTGGTTCAGGATCATTGCTTTTAAATTTTGCAAAAATATTAGGAAAAGAAAATGTTAAAAAAGGATTTTATGGTCAGGAAAAAAATATTACAACATTTAATTTATGTAAGATTAATATGTTTCTTCATGATGTAAATTATGATAAATTTAGTATTAAATTAGGAGATACATTAGAAGATCCTAAGCATATTGATGATGAACCATTTGATGCGATAGTTTCAAATCCGCCATACTCAGTTAAATGAGCAGGAGATAGTAATCCGTTGTTAATTAATGATTCAAGATTTAGTCCAGCAGGAGTTTTAGCACCTAAAAGTAAAGCAGATTTAGCATTTGTGATGCATATGTTAAGTTGATTATCTCCTCAAGGAACGTGTGCAATAGTTGAGTTTCCTGGTGTTTTATATAGAGAAGGAGCAGAACAAAAAATAAGAAAATATTTAATTGATAATAATTTTATTGATACAGTTATTTTGTTACCTTCAGATCTTTTCTTTGGTGTTACAATAGCTACTTGTATTATTGTTTTAAAGAAAAATAAACAAAATAATAATGATATTTTATTTATTGATGCAAGCAATCAATTTGTTAGAAAAGAAACAAAAAATAAATTATCAAAAGAAAATATTGAAAAAATTATTAACATATTTAAATCAAGAAAAAATGAAGAAAATTTTGCTTATTTAGCAACATTAGATGAAATAAAAGAAAATGATTATAACATTGCGGTAAATACTTACATAAAAAAAGAAATAACCACTGAAAAAATAGATATATTCGAATTAAATAGCAAAATAAATAGAATAGTTAAAACTCAACATAATTTAAGAACAAAAATAGAACAAATAATTAAAAAATTATAAATATGAAAATAAATAGTAAAAATATTGAATATTTAAAAATTATTGATTGTTGTGAAATAATAAAAGGTCAACAAGTAAATAAAAATAAAACTAAAAAATCAGGAGAATATCCATTAATAAATGGAGGGACCAAACCCACAGGTTATCTTAGTACATATAATGCACCAGAAAATTCAATAACAATAGCAGAAGGTGGATCAGCGGGTAATGTTGATTTTATTAAAACAAAATTTTGGTTAGGTTATCATTGTTTTTTAATTAAATCAAGAAACGAAAATAAATTATTAAATAAATTTTTATATTATTTTCTTAAAAATAATGAAAACTATTTAATTTCTAAAAAAACTACAACAACAATTCCTTCCATTAAAAAGAAGGTAATTGAAAATTTAATTATTTCAATTCCACCTTTAGAAAAGCAAAAAGAAATAGTAGATATTCTGGATAAATTTACAGAGCTTACAGCAGAGCTTACAGCAGAGCTTACAGCTAGAAAGAAACAATATGAATACTATAGAAATAAATTATTAGATTTTGATAAAGAAAAAGATAACGGGGGGGGATTAGATGATATTCTTTGTGAGAAATAACAAAATGAAATAAAAAATTTCAAGGAATAGACAAAATGAAACAACAAAAAATAATAAATATTAAATCTATTAGTTCTAAACAATTAAAAAAATTAATACAAAAAGATGGTGATATTAAATTATTATCAACTGGTTTTTTGAATGGGTATACAAATGATAAAATTTGTAAAAATTATTATGAGAATGAAGTTATTACAATACCTACAGGAGGCACAGCAAATATTAAATATTGAAATGGAAAATTTTTAAATTCTTTAAATAATATCTGTGTTTCTATCGATAAAAATAAATTTAACACTAAATATATTTATTATTTTTTACAATCTAATAAAAATTTTATAGAAAATTGTTTTGTTGGTGCTGGTATAAAACACCCAAGCATGAAAAGGATTTTAGATATAAAAATTCCAATTCCACCACAAGAAAAACAAAAAGAAATAGTAGAAATTTTAGACAAATTTGATACATTAGTAAATGACTTATCTGAAGGAATACCAGCAGAAATAGAAATGAGAACTAAACAATACGAATACTATAGAAATAAATTATTAACATTTGAGGAAGAATAAATTATGAACAAAATAAAAACAATATCAGAAAATAACGAAAGTACAGTAGTTACAGAATTTAAACAAAAAACAGATAAACAAACTTCTCATCAAAGTGAGGAAAATTTAGAAAAAGAATTCATCAAAAACTTAAAACTACAAGGTTATGATTATTTATTTATTAAAAATGAAGAAGAACTTATTCAAAATCTTCGTAATCAAATTGAAAGATTAAATAAACATAAATTTTCTGAAAAAGAATGAAAATTATTCTTTGATTCTTTTATTTCTAATAATAAAGATAGCATTGTTGAAAAAAGTAAAAGAATTCAATTAGATTGAGTAAAAAACATTAAATTAGATAATGGTCAAGAAAGAAACATTTATATAATTGATAAAAAAAATATTCACAACAATTCTTTACAAGTAATTAATCAATATGAAAATAATGATGGTAAACATAAAAATAGATATGATGTAACTATATTAGTTAATGGATTACCATTAGTTCATATTGAATTAAAAAGAAGAGGAGTTAGTTTACAAGAAGCATTTAATCAAATAACTAGATATAAAAGAGATAGTTTTTGATCTGGTAAGGGTTTATTTGATTATGTTCAGATATTTGTAATTTCAAATGGTACATTGACAAAATACTATTCAAATACAACAAGACAAGAACATGTAAAAAACTCAACAAAGAAAAGAAATAATACATTTGAATTCACTAATTATTGAGCAGATAGTAAAAATAATAAAATTAAATCATTATCAGACTTTACAAAAACATTCTTTTCTAAACACACAATTCTAAACATAATTACTAAATATTGTGTTTTTACTTCAGATGAAAGACTATTAGTAATGAGATCATATCAAATAGTAGCCACAGAAAGAATAATTGATAAAATAGCATTATCTCATAACTACAAAAAATATGGAAAACAAGGATCTGGTGGATATGTTTGACATACAACAGGAAGTGGTAAAACTTTAACAAGTTTTAAAACTGCTATTTTAGCAACACAACTTGAATATATAAAAAAAGTATTATTTGTTGTTGATAGAAAAGATTTAGATTATCAAACAATGAGAGAATATGACAGATTTCAAGAAGGTTGTGCTAACTCAAATACTAATACAAAAATATTACAAAAACAATTAGAAGATCCTGATTCAAACATCATCATAACAACAATTCAAAAATTAGATAAATTCATTAAAAAGAATTCTAAACACGACATATATAATGAAGAAGTTGTTATTATTTTTGATGAGTGTCATAGAAGTCAGTTTGGACAAATGCATAAACAAATTAGAACCAAATTCAAAAAATATTACATGTTTGGTTTTACTGGAACTCCGATATTTAAAGAAAACTTAATTCACTATCAAACAACTCAAGATTTATTCGGAGAACAACTACACTCATACACAATCATAGATGCAATTGACGATGAAAATGTTTTACCTTTTAAATTAACTTATATTAATACTTTTAAAGGAAAATCAAACATATTAGATAAAAAAGTATATGCTATTGACAACAAAAAAGTTTTACATAACGATGAAAGAATAACTAATGTTGTAAACTATATTTTAAAACATTTTGATCAATATACAAAACATAGTGAAAACTACACATTTAAACAAGTAACAAATATAAATAAATTAGTAAAAAACAGAAACATAGGAGAAAAAAAGAAAGAAGTTAGTTTATCAGGATTTAATTCTCTTTTTGCTGTCGGTGATATAGAACTAGCTAAAGCATATTATTCTAAATTTAAATCAATTCAACACAATTTAAAAATAGGTTTAATATACAGTTACAATCCAAATGAAGGAGAAGATGAAATTATTGAAGATGAAAATAGTGATAGTGTAGATGGATTAGACAAAAATTCAAGAGAATTTTTAGAAAATGCTATAAGTAATTACAACAAAATGTTCGGAACGTCATTTGATGCAGGAAGTAATTTTTCAAACTATTATAAAGATGTTTCTATGAGAATGAAAAACAAGGAACTAGATCTATTAATAGTTGTTAATATGTTTTTGACTGGGTTTGATGCAACAACATTAAATACTTTATGAGTAGATAAAAATCTTAAATATCACGGTTTAATACAAGCATTTTCAAGAACAAATCGTATTTTAAACAATATTAAAAAATTTGGTAACATAATATGTTTTAGAAATCTTGAGGAAAATTTAAATAAAGCTCTTTTATTATTTGGTAATAAAGACTCTAAAAACATTGTTATTTTAAAAACTTATGATGAATATTATTATGGATACAGTTATAAAGGTCAAGAATTTATAGGTTACAAAAAACTTATTGAAAAATTAAAAAATATTTATCCAATTGGTAAAGAGATAATAGGAGAAAGAAATAAAAAAGATTTTATTTTTCTTTACGGTCAAATATTAAAAGTAAGAAACATTTTAAGTTGTTTTGATGAATTCGAAAACGATCAAATATTAACAGAAAGAGAATGACAAGATTACAAATCTATTTATTTAGATATTTATGAACAATATAGAAAACACGTTGACAAAGAAGATGTCACTGATGATATAGTTTTTGAAATAGAACTTATCAAACAGGAAGATGTTAATATAGATTACATCTTAAATTTATTAAATAAATATACAAAAACAAACGATAAAGAAATATTGGTTAACATAAACAAAATTTTGGATTCTAATATTCAACTTAGAAATAAAAAAGATTTAATTCTGGAATTTATAAAAATATTAAATAAAACAAACGAAGTTTATGGTGAATTTAGACAATATATTAGAAAAAAAAGATGAGAAGAATTATTAAAAATAATTTCAGAAGAACATTTAAATAAAGAAGAAACTATTAAATTTATGTCAAATTCTTTTCAAAAAGGACAAATTGAAACAAATGGTGTAGATATTGCCAAGATTATGCCACCATTATCTAGATTTAGTAAAGAAAAAGTAAGATTTAATACAAAAAATAAAATAATTGAAAGAATTAAGAATTTTTTTGATAGATATTACACAATATCAGATGATGATTTTAGTTTTTAATAAATATTAAAACAAAGAATAAAATATGAATAAATCTAGTAGTAGAAAAGAATTTTATAAACAAAAGTTAATTGAAACTAAAGATTTATATCTAATACTTTTAATGATTTCAGATAATTGTAAAGAAAAAAAAGATAGTTATCTTTTAAATTTTGCATCAAATTTTTTATTTTTAACCATTTTAATTAACTTAAACGACATTATAAAAAAATTTAACTTAGGAAAAAAAATTTTAAATTCAAAAAGAATAAAAGAATGAAGAGATTTTTTTGTTCACCCAAACAAACAATTTGATTATTCAAATAATGATCAATCAAGAAATATTTTTTTAAGAGATAAAAATGTGGAAGAAAAAATATGGTCTACATATTTAAAATGTTGTGAAGAGACAAAAACAAAATTTAATAATTGAAATAATAAAAAAAAATTTTCAGATAAAAAAGCAAATGAAACATATGTAGAAATTTTAGATTA
Organism: uncultured Mycoplasmataceae bacterium; assembly: GCA_949282725.1. Lineage (GTDB taxonomy): Bacteria > Bacillota_I > Bacilli_A > Mycoplasmatales > Mycoplasmoidaceae > Malacoplasma_A. Next base: position 75,076 of record CASDPP010000003.1, on the reverse strand, counting down.
TATTCATTTAATTTATCGGATGAAAATATAAAATTTGCTCCAGCCAAAAATGCGCTACGCGATTTTTGCGGAAACGATTTTCCGCGCCACGCCCGAAGCCAAAAAAATTTTTGTCTTTTTTTTCTCCCGGTGGGAGATTATATCATTTTTTGACTGGCAAAAAATGATTTAAAGAGCGGTGCTCTTTGGAAAAAAAGAGCAAAAAAAAATTTAAACAGGAAGGAAATTTTATGCAAGATTTAGACTTTTGAATTAAGATAATTAAAATCATTATTTATGCGATTATAATCTTATCAAAATCTTAATTAGAGGCCTTCTTGTTAAATTTTTTATTTTTTTCCCTGTAAAACGTTTCCAGGTTAGAAATATTATACAACTAAAATTTCAAATAATAAAAAAATATAAAAATTATAATTATTTACAACAATCATAAATAACAATAAACAAATAAATAGTTTATAATTTAATTTATTAAATTATGAAAAAAATTACATTTCTTAGTTCACTATTATTATTTAGTCCGATATTAGTTAATACAAACATTCAAAACAATTCAAAAAAAATTCATATCCAAAACACCACTAATGGGAATGAAGTTATGGGTGATATTACTGTAACTGTTGACGGGACAACAATCACAGGATACGTCTCAGGCGAAGGAATGCTAAAAGTAAATTCTAATATAACAGCAATCGGAGATTTGGCTTTTTATAATACACCAGACCTTATTTCGTTAGATTTATCTCAAGCTACAAGTTTAACTTCTATTGGAATTAATTCATTTGCTGGATGTTCAAATTTATCAGGTGATATAATGATACCTAATTCATTAAATAATATCGGACAACAAGCTTTTAATCCTACACAAATTAGTGAAATAGCTTTTTCATCAACACAAATTCCATCATTTGGACAAAATTGATACGGATCTACATTATTTAAAATATATGTACCAAGTAATTCAAAAAATGATTATACATCAGCGTTGAATTTTGGTTTTGAAGCAAGCAATGTGGATGAATGAAGTTATGATTCTGCTCAAGCAACTATAGCAGGTGATTTTAGTCAAATTGAAATCAAACCAACAGAATCAGGATCAACAACTAACAAATTTACTTATAGTGGATTTAGTCCAGAAACAATCACTAAATTTACAAATTGATCATTAGTTCCAATAAAACAAACAACACAAATACCAGAAGGTTTGTCAATTTCAGATGGAATAATTAATTGAAATCAAGTACCAGAAGGTATATACACATTTCAAATAAAAGGTTTTAATTTAGGCAATGAAAAAACATCGGCAGAACAAATTACTATTATTTCATTATTTCAATCGTTTCAAGTACAAGGTAACATAAATATAAATACTTTAAAAAATCAATCAGGATCAGAAAAATACTCTATTAATAGTCAATTATTAGACCCAGATCAATGAGAAATTGTAATGAATGAAGGGGATAAACCAGATTGGCTGTCAATTGATAATCAAGGATCATTATATTGAACAGATCAATGTGTTGAAGGAACATATAAATTCAAATTAAAGGCGACAAATAGTTCGACAAGTATTTATGTTGATTCTGAAACAATTACTTTAAATGTTAATTCACAACAAGAAGACAACAACTTAAATTTAATTTTAGGGTTATCATTAGGAATAGCAGCTATTGTTTTATCTTTAATTAGTTTAGGAATTTGATTTATTATCAGAAGAAAAAAAACAATTAAGATATAAAAAAATTATATTTTTTTATAAATATTTTCAATAAACTGTTTTAAATTCGGGTCTTTTTCCATTAACACATTAATTTTTTCAACAGCTTCTAAAACAGTAGAGTGATTTCTGCCTGAAAAATAAGAACCAATTTGGTTATATGGCATATTAAATTTTCTTTTTAGTATGTACATACAAACATGTCTAACAGTATTTAAATTTTTTAATCTGCTTTTAGATGTAACTAAATCTGATGAAACATTATAAATATTACATACTATTTCAATAACTTGTCTTGGGTCAATGTCATATCCAATATTTTTAATCATTTCATATTTTTCAACTTCCGTATTATTTTTAACAATATCTAGTGTGATAACTGCATTAGGTGGTAAATTATTAATTGCATAAAATAAAATTCGATTAATAAATCCTTCTAGTTTTCTAATATCACTAACATTTCTACGACAAATATAATCAATTGCATCTTGTGTAAAAATATAAGAAGTTTCATATTCATTTACTTTTTTTTCAAAAATAGATTTAACAGAAGATAATTCAGGTGACTTTATTTTAATAAATAAACCAGATTGAATTCTAGATTTAATTCGATCCTCAACATTTCTTAAATAACTAGGATCTTTATCAGATGTCATAACAATAATTTTACCATCTTGGATATTTTTATTAAATAAATTAAAAAAGATTTCATTAATTTTTTCTTTTCCTTCTAAAAATTGGATATCATCTAATAAAAATAAATCCATCGATTCATATTCTTCCTTTACTCTTTCTAATGTGTTAGCGTCTTTTGAAAGAGCATTATATATTTCTCTAATGAAATTATCAGCTGATATATATTTAATCTTTTTTTCAGGATAAAGTTTATGAAATTCATTGCCAATAGCATGCAATAAATGTGTTTTTCCTAACCCTACATCTCCACTGATAAATATAGGATTCCACATAATTTTTTTATTAAATAATGTTTTGCATGCATTAAAAGCTGTTTTATTAAAACCACCAACAACAAAATTATCAAATGTAAAATTTTTATTTAAACCTATTGGTTTAGAAACATTAGCATGAACTATATTTTCATCAAATTTAGTTTCATTAAATTGTTCGTTTTTACCAACAAAACAACAGCTCATTTTTTCATTATTTTTTTGGCTAAAAAATTGATCAAATTGTTGCTTATAATTGTTAGTTAAATTAACTTTTGATCAATCGCTAACAGTTTTAATAATAATATTATTATTTTTTATGTCATTAATTACTAAAGGACTAATAAATTCATTAAAAAATAAAAAATCAGAATCACTAGTTTTAATGATTTGTTTTAATTCTTCCAACTGATCATTTAATTTTTTAAGATCAATCATATGTTTTAATATTATATGAAATTAATAAAAATGTAATTATAATTAATATAATTATTATTATGAAAAGAACATATCAACCAAATAAAAAACGTAGAGCTAAAAAACACGGGTTTATGTCTCGTAATTCGACTTCTAAAGGTAGAAAAGTACTAAAAAGAAGAAGAGTTAAAGGACGTCATAAACTAACTGTTTCAGATGAAAAATAAAAAATATGAATCTTTGCGTGGAGTAAAAAACTTCAAAAAATTACAACAAAGTAAAAAGTTATTATCTACTAACATTGTTAATTTAAAATATATAAAAAACGATTCAGGAAAATTTCGAATTGCTATATCAATAAGTAAAAAAAATTTTAAAAAAGCAGTTATTAGAAATAAAATAAGAAGACAAATTAAAGCAATCATTTATAAATTAAATAAGATTCCAGAAAGCATTGATCTTTTGATATATGTTAAACAATCATATAAAACGGATCAATTTGAAAAAAATGAAAAAGAAATTTTAAAAACGTTAAAATTGTTATATGTCAAATAATACAGCACTATCGTTTAAAAGAATATCAACAAATTCTACAGATAGCAATCAAGCTAGTCCTTTTTGATCTAAACCAAAAACAAAAAGTTCTAACTTTAAAAAATATTTCAAAATAACATTTAAATGAATTAAATTTTTAATTTTTGCTTTTTTTATGTTAATGGGTTTATGAGGTTGTTTTCAATCAATGTGAGACTCACAAATATCAACAAACGTTAATATAGGAGCAGGTTTAGAATTTGGTTTTAATTTTGGTACATCTGGTAATTGATTATATGATTTATCGTCAGGAGGAATGTATAATCAGTTTCACACATTTAGTGATTGATCGTTAGAATATGGACCGTTTTATGCATTTTTTGTATGACCAGGCGCTTGAATGGTTTTAAATTTAATGTGATTAACTAATAATTGAATTGGAGCAACAAATGCTTTATTGTCAATTTTTATTTTATTAGTTATTATTAGAGCTGTATCAATCTTAGTTACTTTAAAATCTACTTTACAAAATGAAAAGATGACAGAAGTTCAAGGAAAGATTTCTGAAATTAATGCTAAATATAAAGATTTAAAAGATAATGTTTCTAAACAAAAAAAACAACAAGAAATCATGGAACTATACCGTAAAAATAATGTAAAACCATTTGCTGCATTTGAACAAATGTTTATTACATTACCAATCTTTTTAATTGTTTATCGTGTGGTAACAATAGTAAGACCTCTAAAAGCATCAATTTTATTTGGGATTTGAAACTTTGCTTATACTCCTTTATCACAAGTGTTTGGAAATTTCACTAACTTAGGTTGAACATATATTTTCTTTTTATTATTGGTAATTCCAACTCAGTTTTTATCAATGAAATTACCACAAAAATGAGCTAAAAAAAGAAATAGAAATGCTGCAACATTATCACAAAAAGGTGGTAAACAAATGAAAAAAATGAATTTGACACAAAACATTTTTGCCGGGGTTATGTCATTAATCGTTGCATTTTCTGCTACCGGTGTTGGTGTTTACTGGTTCTTTAACGCTCTATTCTCATTAGCACAATCATACATCATGCATAAAATTATTTTAAATAGTAGAAAAAAACACAACAACTTAGAAAGCAAGTTAGATAAACTAATTTTAGAATAATTAAATATGGATTTAAAAAATACAAAAACATATTTAACTAAAAATAATTTCTTTCCTTCTAAAAAACTAGGACAAAATTTTTTAATAAATCAAAACATTTGTCAAGAAATAGTTAAAGCGGTTGATACTAAAAATGTGGATTTAATTATTGAAATCGGTCCTGGACTAGGATCAATAACAGATTTTTTAATAGATAAAAAAGTAGAATTAATTTTAATTGAATTTGATAAAAGACTTAATGAATTTTTAAATAAAAGATTCATTGATATTAAACAAATTAAAATCATTAATAATGATGTTTTAAAGGTTAGTTTAGATGAACTTGTTAAACAATACAAAAACCCAATTATAGTTTCTAATTTACCTTATTCAATAAGTTCTCAAGTACTTTTTCAATTTATGGAATGTAATAAAATTAGAAAAGGTTATTTCATGTTACAAAAAGAAATGGTAGAAAGAATTAAAGCAAAACCAAAAACAAAAAATTATAATGGTTTTTCTGCAGCATTTAATTATTATTGTGATGTTAAAAACATTATGACTTTAAATGGCAAAAACTTTGAACCACAACCAGATGTTGATTCAGTATTTATTGAAATTATTAAAAATAACAAGAATTATGATTCTAAATTTATTAAATTTCTTAATGAATCATTTAAAATGAAAAGAAAAACCTTATATAACAATTTAAAAACATTATATGGGAACCAAACACTAAAAGTATTAAAAGACAAAAATATTTCTGAAACAATTAGAGCAGAAGAATTATCAACAGAAGCATTATTTAACTTATATAAAACATTAGATAAAAATGAAAAATAACACTCAAATATCAAAAGCAAAAATTAATTTATTAACAAAAATATACCCAACAGTCATTAGTGGGAAACACAAAATTAAATCAGTATTTTTTAAAATTGATTATTTATATGACGAAATGTTTTTTATAAAAGATAAAAAGTTTAGTGTTAAATATTTATTTAAATCAAAAGAATTAAATATTAAAGATTGTTTATTAACAAAAGTTTATAAGTATTTTGTTGATAAATACAAAATTAAATTTAATTACAAAATTATAGTTAATAAAAACATTCCAATTGGTTCAGGATTAGGCGGTGGAAGTTCTAATGCTGGGACACTAATTAAAAAAATCATAGAAGAAAATAAAAAAATTAAATTAGATTATAAAGAAATAGCAATTAAATTAGGTAGTGATATTCCTTTTTTTATTTATGATTATGATCAAGCAATTGTTAGCAATTTAGGTGACAAGGTAAAACAAGTTAAATTTAAACCAAAATTTAAAATTTCTTTGATCAACTTAAATTTTTTATCATCTACTAAAAAAGTTTTTGATAAATTAAGTAACGATAAAAATTATCAATCAGTTGTAAACTTTGAAAAAGAATTAAAAAACATAAAAGAAAACAAAATTAATTTGATAAAAGAAACAAATGATTTAGAAAAATATTTTTTAAAATTAAATCCACAAGCAAAAAATTTTTTTCAACAAAATAAAGGCGGAAAGAAAATTTTATCAGGAACAGGCAGTTCCATAATATTATTAGAATAATATTATTACTAATAATATAATTATGAATATGAGTGATAAAAAAGTTAAAACTAGATATGCACCTTCACCAACAGGTTTTTTTCATGTTGGAGGAGCTAGAACAGCTTTATTTAATTATTTATTTGCTAAACATCATAATGGCAAATTTATTTTACGTTTTGAAGACACAGACATTGAAAGAAATGTTGAAGGTGGTATAAGATCACAATATGATAATTTAATTTGAATGAATATTAAACCGGATGAATCAATGATGAATCCCGGGCAATATTCTCCATATATTCAATCAGAAAAACTTGATCGATATAAAAAATTAGCATATCAATTAGTGGAACAAAAAAAAGCATACTATTGTTTTTGCACAAAAGAAGAACTAGATGAAAGAAGAGTTAATGCACTTAAAAATGGTTTAACTCCAAAATACGATCGTAAATGTTATCATTTATCTAATGAAGAAATTCAAAAAAAACTAAATAGTAATATACCTTATACTATCAGACTAAAAATGCCCGATGATGAAATAATTACATGAAAAGATTTAATTAGAGGAGAAATGAATATTCCTACTAACTCTTTAACTGATCCCGTAATTTTTAAGTCTAACGGGTATCCTATGTATAATTTCGCTGTTGTTGTTGATGATTATGATATGGAAATAACACATGTATTAAGAGGTGAAGAACATCTATCAAATACACCATATCAAATAGCAATTAAAAAAGCATTAGGGTTTGATTCACAAGAAATAGAATATGGACACTTATCTGTTATTGTTGATGAAACAGGTAAAAAATTATCTAAAAGAAATCTTAAATTGAAACAATTTATTGAAGATTACAAAACAATGGGATTTTTACCACAAGCAATCAATAATTTTTTAGCTTTATTAGGTTGATCACCAAAAGAATTAAAAGAAATTTTTAGCTTAGAAGAATTAATAAAAGAATTTGATATTTCTAGAGTATCTAAAGCACCAGCATTTTTTGATTTTAATAAAATGTTATGAGTAGGTAATGAATATTTTAAAAAATTAGAAGATCAAGAATATTTAAAAATTATCAAAGGTTTTTTAAAAATTAATCCAAATGATATTTGTGGTAATTTAGATGATTTATGTTTATCATATAAAAAACAAATTTCTTATGCTACACAACTTAACGATTTAATTAATGAACAAATTATTAATATCTCAATTAATAATTTACCACCAGAAGCAAAAGAATTTATTACTTCAGATAATTTTAAAAAAATATTAGATTTATTAGAAAATAAAATTAATAAACTTTCAAATTTAAATTTTGAATTATCCCAAAACATCATTAATGAGATTAAAACAGAACTAAATATAAAAGGAAAAGATTTATTTATGCCAATTCGTTTAATAGTTTCATGTAGTATGCATGGCATTGAACTAAATAAATTAATGACATTTATAGGTAAAGAAAAAATATTGCAAAACATTAAAGAATACAAAAAGTAATTTATGATTTCAAAAAAGATAGAATATTACAAGGATCCAATTCATAATGAAATAATCTTTCCTCAAAACGATAGTTGATTATTAGATTTAATTAATTGTCCTGAATTTCAAAGATTACACAAAATTAAACAACTAGGATATACACATAATTTATTCCCATCAGCTACTCATACAAGATTTTCTCATTCATTAGGAACATATGAAATTGTTCGTAAATTTATTGAAAATTTAAATCAAGGACAAATCACTGATTATGAAAGAAAAGTTGTTTTAGCCGCCGGATTATTGCATGATATAGGACACGGACCTAATTCTCATTCGTTCGAAAAATATACAGGGATATCACATGAAGAATTTACATACAAAATCATATTATCTAAGACGACAAAAATTAATAAAGTTTTAGTAAAAAATAAAATAAAACCATCAGACATCATTAAAGTATTAGATAAAAAATGTTCTAAACAATGAATGAATAATATTATTAGTAGTCAAATAGATGCGGATCGAATTGATTATTTATTAAGAGATACTCATTATACTGGAGCATCATATGGTAAAGTTGATTTACAAATATTAATAAGAAGATGTTTGCTAGTAAATAACGATATAGTTTTTAGACCTAAAGCAATTAGTGAAATAGAGAACATGTTGGTTGGAAGATATCATATGTATAAACAAGTATATTTAAATAACCACGTTTTATGTTGTGAATGAGTTGTTGAAAATTTATTAAAAAGACTTAAATATTTATATTTATCAAAAGCAAAATTAGTGAACAAATTCAATTTATATCAAATAATTGAACCATGATTGAAAGATGAAGAGTTTACCATTGAACAATTTTTATATTTAAATGATAGTAATTTTTACACATTATTAGATTCAATGGAATTTGAACAAGACGAAATACTAAAAAAACTATTTTATGTATATAAAAACCCACATTTAATTAAAATTGATAAATATGAACCTAAATTATTTAGTTCAATTAATAAACAATTATCAAAAGAAGAACAAAAATATTTAGTTAAAGTTTTTGAAAGCATAGATCCATTGCTATACAATAACAAAAAACAACCTATTAAAATTTATAATGATAAAACAAAAAAAATAACAACAGCAGACAAGGAAAGCTTTTTATTAAAACAAAAAAATAACAAACCATCTAAAAATAAATATTTAATATATATAAAATATAATTAATAAAAATAAATAATTATTATTATAATAATTAAAAATTATGGATAAAACCTTAAACGATATTGCATACGATTTAGCAAAAGAAACATTTAAAAATACATCATTTACTTTTGATAATTTATGACAAGAATTATCTAAATCAAAAAAAATTCATTATTTAAATGATTCAGAAATTAAAGGAAGACTTTATTCTGAAATAATGCAAGACATAAGATTTTTATATGTAGGTAACCAAACATGAAAACTACGTCAATTTGTTACTTCAGAAGAAATCAAAAACGCTCACCAAGCATTATATGATTTTGATAATACTTCATCAGAAGAAACACAAAAAGTTGAAAATGAAAATGAAATTGAATTTGACTATGATCCAGATAATGCAGGAGTATATGATGATAAAACGGATCCATCAGACAATCTAGACGGATTTGGTGAAGAAGAAACAAACAATGATGAAAACTAATTAAATAATTTATAGAAAAGGAGAAAATATGTTTAAAAAATCAACAAGAAAAACAGTAAAAATCACAAAAATGTTACAAGATGCAAAAAACAACAAATATGCTATTGCACATATTAACATAAACAACTTAGAATGAATAAAATCAGTTTTAGATGCTGTTCAAGAAACTAATACACCAGTTATTTTAGGTGTATCTGAAGGTGCAGCAAAATACATGTGTGGATTTAAAAATATTGTTCAAATGGTAGAAAATGTAATGGAAGCTAAAAAAATTACACAACCAGTAGCTTTACATTTAGACCATGGTTCATATAGTGGTGCTATTGCTGCATTAAAAGCAGGATTTAGCTCAGTTATGTTTGATGGTTCAAGCTTACCATTTAACGAAAACTTATTTAAATTAAAAAAAGTTATTGCTTTAGCAAAAAGAAAAAATGCATCTGTTGAAGCAGAAGTTGGTGGTATCGGTGGTCAAGAAGATGGTGTTTCATCTGCAGGTGAATTAGCTGATGTAAGCGAATGTGAAACAATTGCAAAACAAAGCATTGCATGTTTAGCAGCAGGTATTGGAAATATTCATGGAATTTATCCATCAGACTGAAAAGGTTTAAACTTTAAAAGACTAAGTGAAATTACAAGAGTAACAAATAACATGCCATTAGTTTTACACGGTGGAACAGGAATTCCAACAGATCAAATCAAAAAGGCTATCGAATTAGGTATTGCTAAAATTAATGTTAATACTGAATGTCAATTAGCATTTGCAGCAGCAACAAGAAAATACATTGAAGAAAACAAAGATATTGATTTAAAAAATAAAGGTTTTGATCCACGTAAATTATTAAAACCAGGATGTGATGCTATTAAGGAAGCAGTAATTAAAAAATTCAAAATCTTTGGTTGTTTGGGTAAAGCTTAATTTATGACTCCAAACAAAAATTGGATTCTTACTGATAGCGATCCAATATTAAGAACTAAATGTTCTGAACTAAAATTTCCTTTATCTTTTTCTAAGAAAGAACAAGAATTAATTAATCGAATGAAAATTTATATTGATTCTTCTTATGAAAAAAAGATTGACGAACAATTAGATTTTACTCCTGGTATTGCTATTGCAGCACCACAAGTAGGATTATTAAAAAAAATTATTTATGTTAATTTTGATGATTTAAATAATAATCATATTAATTATTTGTTAGTTAATCCCAAGATAACTAGTTATTCATATACAAAATGTTATCTTAAATCAGGTGAAGGGTGTCTAAGTGTTTTAAAACATTATGAAGGATATGTTCCAAGATATTATAAAGTTGAAGTAGAAGGATACGATATGTTAACTAATAAAAATATTAAGATATCATTAGAAGGTTATCCAAGCATATGTTTTCAACATGAAATAGATCATTTAGATGGAATTTTATATTATGACCACATTAACAAAACGAATAAATTTTATATAGAAGAGGGATGAATAGGAATTTAATTATGGAAAACAATATTAATCAAAAACCAACAAAGATATTTGCTTTAGGTGGTATAGAAGAAATAGGTAAAAATATGTATGCTGTTCAACAAGATGATGAAATATTCATTGTTGATTGTGGTATTAAATTTGCTGATGAAAATGAGTTATTTGGAGTTAATTCAATAATTTGCCCTTTTGATTATTTAGTGGAAAATAAAGATAAGATTAAAGGATTAATTGTTACTCATGGTCATGAAGACCATATTGGTGGAATTCCGTATTTATTAAAAACAGTTTCAATTCCTAAAATATATGCAGCTAAATTACCATTAGGACTAGTTAAAAAGAAACTTAAAGAACACGACAACTTGTTACAACATACATTTGAAGAAATTAATGATAATTCTATTATTAAAACTAAGAATTTCACAATAGAATTTTTTAGAGTGTGTCACTCAATTCCAGATGCATTTGGAGTTTATTTTAAAACTGTTAATGGTAAGATTGTTACTGCAGGAGACTTTAGATTTGACTTTTCAACTAAAGGTGATGAAAGTGATATTCAAAAGATGGCAAGAATTGGTAGTGAAAATGTTGATGTTTTATTATGTGAATCTACTAATGCAGAAACAGAAGGATTTAGTGTAAGTGAAAAATACATTATTGAAGTAATTGAAAAAATCATTAACAAAGCTAAAGGAAGAATTTTAGTATCAACATTCGCTTCAAATTTAGGAAGAATTGAAGAAATTATTGAAATAGCTATTAAAAACAATCGAAAAATTACTATCATGGGTAGATCAATTGATACAAATATATCAATTTCTATTAAATCAGGTTTTTTAAATGTATCAAAAGATGTATTTTTTCCAATCAGGGAAATAGATAATTATCCAGATAATGAAGTATTGATTTTATCAACCGGATCACAAGGTGAAGAAATGGCAGGATTAAGTCAAATTGCTAATGGAAAGCATCCATGAGTAACATTAAAGAAAACTGACACATTAATAATGTCATCTAATCCTATTCCAGGAAATTTTGAATCAGTAGAAAAATTAATTAACAAGTTATATCATAAAAGAATTAAAATTTACACAAACTCTGGTGAACAAAAACTTCACTCTTCAGGTCATGCAACTGAAACAGAACAACAATTATTATTTAAACTAATTAATCCAATGTATTTAGTGCCAATCCACGGTGAATACAAGATGTTAAAAAAATTAAGAGATAATGCGGTTAATTCTGGAATGGCTAGAAATAATGTAGTAATTATTAAAAACGGTCAGATTCTAGAATTATTAAACGGAAAATTAACATTATCTAAAGATGCAATAGATATTTATGATGTTTATGTTGATGGTAATAGTATTAATTCGTTTTCTTCAGGTTTATTAAAATGTCGTAAGATTTTATCACAAGACGGTTTATTTAATGTTACTATTGTAATTGATCGTAAAAATAAAAGAATTGTAGAAAACCCTATTTTAATTAACAGAGGTTGTTTATATGCAAAAAACTACTCTGGATTAATTATTAAAATGACACATATGATTAAAGATGAAATCCAACAAGAAATGAATAATTCCAATAGAATCATAACAAATAATGATATTAGATTAATATCAGAAAGAATTATTCAAACACTAGTTTGACGTAACAAAAAAAAGAAACCCATTGTGAGGGTTACTGTTTTCGATAAAGATTAAGAATTATTTTTTAGGTTCTTCTTTCTTTTTAATATCAACTTTTTTGTTTCAGAATCTTTTTAAAAGTTCATTAGATATTTTTTCATCTGTTAAAATTGTTTTGATGTCTGCAAATTTTTGCTTATCATCTAATAATTCTCTAACAGGTTGATTTGTTTGTTGATAATAATTTTGAATAGCTGTTTTAGCTTCATTATCACTTGTTTCTAAAGCTCATTGTGTAGATAAATCATCATAGATTAATCTTCTAATAATAGCTTTTCTAGAAATCTCTTCTAATATTTCATCACTAAGATTTGGTAAAGCTGTTTTAAATTTTTTAAAATAAGAATCTAAATCTTGTTGTTCTACTTTAATTGTATATTGTTCTGATAAATATTGAATAATTGTATTTAACATATTATCACGAACAACTAAATTAATAAGTTGTTGTTCAATTACTTTTGGATCAACATTTTTGTATAGTTCGCTTAATTTAGCTCTTTGTTGGTTAACAATATTTTGATCAGCTCTTAATTCTTCAATAAGAATTAATTTATCAAAATCAATTGGTTTCTTTTTAGATATTTTTGACTTTAGTTTCATATGTTGTTATTATAGCAAAAACTATAAGATTATGTTATAAGAGTTTTAATATTTCTTGCCCTTTAATTTCGCCTTCTCTAATAACTTTTTTTGTATCAAAATTAATTATTGTTGATGGTTTATTACTTGGAATACAAGAAGATTTAACACAAGAAAACAAATCAATTTTTTTTGGAAACATTTCTTTTGCTTCTTCAATAGACTGAATAGGATTTTTTCCAGAAACATTAGCTGAAGATGAAAACAAATATCCAACTTCATCAAGCAATTTTAGAATTAATTGATCATTAGGCATACGATAAGATTTTTTATTTTTGATAATTGTTAATTTTCCTGGTCAATATTTTTCCAAAACCATTCGTTCATTTTTATTTAATTTAGGAATATAATCAATGCTACCCACAAAAGTTATTAGTTTTTTATGATATGATCTTTTTTTTATTTTATAAATAATACTATCTTTTAAAGAAACAATGCCATAAACAGTATCAGTTGGTAAAATAATAGCATTTTCATTTCTTAATTCAAAGACAATTTCATCAAAGTCATTTTCTGTATATATTTGCATATCTTTAATAATTATAGATTATTAATATACGATCTTTTCCACTAATATCTTTTTTAAAAATATATTTCAAATTTTTTGTTTTTAAAAAATTAGTTAGAGGTTTTTTTTGATCATAACCAATTTCAAAAACAATCAAAAATTTATTTAAATTTTTTATGAAAGATTTATAGTTAGAAATAATTTTTTTATAAAAATATAATTCATCTTTTGAATTATTAAAAGCAATTTTATTTTCATATTTTTTTAATGGCAATTTAACATCTTTTAGATTAACATATGGTGGGTTACAAAATAAAACATCATATTTATTTTTAAAAAATAACTCATCGAACGAACCTTTAATACAGTTAGCTTTAATTTTATTTTTCTTAAGATTTATTTGAGAATTTTTAATAGCATCTTTATTAATATCAATTAATGTTAAATTAACATTTTTACATTTTTTTGCAATTGAAATTCCAATGACACCTGTCCCGCAACAAAAATCAACTACAGAAACATTTTGTTTTTTAAATATTTTTTTAATTCATTTTATTCCTTCCAAACAAACAATTTCTGTTTCCTCCCTTGGACAAAATTGTTTTTTTAAAATATCAAATTCATTTGATAAAAATATTGTTTTTTTAGTTATTTGTGATAAAGGTTTTTCGTTTTCAAAATAATCTTTCAATAATTTTAAATATTTTTTAAGATTAAAATCAATCTTATTATTTCGATTAGAAATAAAATCCATTTTATTTTTTACTTTTTTAGATAAATAAAAAATTAATTCATAAAGAATTAAATCGTTATTTTTATAGATTTTTTTCGCTTTATTAAATGCTTCAAAAAAAGTTAAATTAGAATTTAAGATCATTCATTAATCTAGTTTGTTCATCAGTACATAAAGGATCAATAATTTCATTCAATGAGCCATTAGCCATTATTTGATCTAATTTATTTAAACTTAAACCAATACGATGATCAGTAATTCTATTTTGTGGATAATTGTATGTTCTAATTTTTTCTGATCTATCACCTGTTCCCACTTGCGATTTTCTTAAACCTGAAATTTTATTTTCTTGTTCTTCTGTTTGTTTTTGTCATAGTTTTGAATATAACATTTTAAAACAAGTTTCACGGTTTTCAATTTGTGATTTACCTTCTTGACATGATACAACAACACCAGTAGGAATATGAGTAATTCTTACAGCTGATTCAGTACGATTAACATGTTGTCCTCCAGCACCAGAAGCACGATAAGTATCAATTCTTAAATCAGCAGGGTTAATTTTTACACTAATTTTATCCATTTCAGGTAATACTGCAACAGTAATAGTAGAAGTATGTGTTCTACCTTTACTTTCAGTAGCTGGAACTCTTTGCACACGATGAACTCCTGATTCAAATTTCATTTTAGAATATACATCAGTTCCTGAAATACTAAAAAATATATAGTCATAACCAACAGCGTTAGTTGATATATCTAAAATTTTTATTTTTCAATTCATGTTATCAGCATATCTTTTATATAAATCAAACATATCAGCAACAAAAATTGATGCTTCATCCCCACCTGCTGCTGGTCTCATTTCAACAATAACATTCTTTTTGTTATTTTCATCTACTGGCAACAGAAGAATTTTTAATTCTTGTTCAATTTCAGGAATTTGTAATTTAATTTCTTCTAAATCTTGTTTAGCAAGTTCAACAAATTCTCGATCAGATTCTGTTTCAATGATTTTTTCGTTATTAATTGAATTATCTATTAATTTTTTATAAACAAGAAATTTTTCATATATTGGTTGAGTGTGTTTAACTTGTTTATTCAAATCTGTTATTTGACTAACAGATAGATTAGATGTGTTAGCTAAAATATTTGATAGTTCCAAATATTTATCAGAAATCTTTTTTAAAGAATTAAATAAATGAACATTATATTCCATGATTAAAAAAACCTATTTTTCAACAGGTGTTTCTAAATCATTTAGATCAATAGTTTTTTTATTAGATTTTCTTTCTTTTTGAACTTTTTTAGGAGCTTTAGTATTAATGTTATTAATACCAACAGAGAATTTTTTAGATAATTTTTCTGCTCTTCCTTTAACTTTTTGATCAACAGAATGTCCTTTGTAGAAAGGATGACAATTAGAACAAACATCAAGCGAAACATTAGCAGCTTTTTGAGTAGACATGATTGTAAATTCAGATCCACAAGAAGCACATTTAAATTTTGTTTCTTTTAATTTAGGTTGTATTTTCTTATTCATAAATATTATTTTTATTATATATAAAATGTTAATTTAATAAAATTAATTTTCTTTAATGTCTCTTTTTCGGTGAGGAATTTTTGTACAAATAGTAATTCCATATGCACCTTTTCTTGCATGAGAAAGAATAATATTAGGCACTCATCTTGTAATTATTTTTTTCTTAGGATAGTTTAAATATTCAGATATATAATCTAGTAAAAATTCTTTTTTTTCTTTTTCATACCCCGAAACATATAAACAAATTGAGTCTATATTTTGACTTGTTAATGGTTCAGAATAGTCTTTTTTAATTAAATTAATAATTTTTTTAACAATATCTTTATAGTTTCTTCCTCATCCAGCTGATTGGTTTTTACTATCAAACAAAATAATTGGTTTAAATTTTAATATTTGAATTATTTTTAATATTCCTTTTGTAATTCTTCCACCACTAATTAAACTAGTGACGTTTTCACAAGAAAAATAAGAATTAACATACATGTTTAAATCTTCTGCTTTTTTCACTATTTCCTTAGAAGATAAACCTTGTTTAATGTATTCAACTATGTTTTTAGCAATAAACTCATTACCATATGCAGCTGTTTCTGATTTGACAGTAAAAAAACGATTTGGAAAATCATTTTCTATTAATTTTGATTGTGAATATTGACTAGATAACCCGGAAGAAATAGGCAAAAAAATAACTTCATCATGAGTTTCAAGTGCATCTTCAACAGTTAATGATAATTTTCCAAAAGGAGTTGAAGAAGTTTTAAAATTAAGACCTAAATCCATTTTTTTAATCAAATCATTCTTAGTCAATGATTCTGGAGCATCATCATATACTTTTTCATTAGAATCAGATAAAGACAACGGAATAATTCCAATATCGTTATTTTTGAAAAAAATATCATCGATCGTTGAAGAAGAGTCTACAAACAATTTAATTTTTTTACTCATAATGATATATTTAATATAATTATTATAAATATAAATAAATAAATTATGATTAATAATGTCAAAATTGAAGGTGAAGTAGTTAACGGTTCTTGAGGAAAAAGTGAAGAAGCTGGTTATTTTTTAATTATTAAACAAACAAGAAAAGTATCTAAATTTACGTGAGTTAATTATTTCTCATTGTATGCTAATAAACCATTAGCAGAAAAAATTGCAGAAATAGTAGAAAAAAACCCACACGCTCATATTTTAGTTGAAGGAACACTACGAACATATCATTCTAAAAAAACAGGTGAATGAAAGACAACAATTTTAATTCAAAAAATTTTAGATTCTAACACAGTTAAAGAAGACGTCTTACCAACTGAATAAAATGATAAACCAAAAAATTAATAAATTATTTTGTCTATTACTTAATAAGTCGTTAGTAGATTTATACAATAATTTATTACCCGTTGAATTTGTAAATGATGAAGACGGTGTTTTTTTAACTTGTTTTTTGAAAGATAAAGTTATTTCAAGTAATGACTTTGGAAAAATTAAGAAACAAATACAAAAAAATATCGATCGTAATTATTCAATTACTTATAAAAACATTAAACTATCTGAAGCCAAAGAAATATTTAAAAATAACAAATATAAATTAGATTTTCTTAATTCATTAAAATCTGAAAATGTTGGAGTAGCTGTTATTGGTGATAATGAATACATTGATTTTTGTGAAGACTTAAAATTATCTAAATTCAATGTTATTAAAGCGTTTGAATTATTTAATGTTTCAGGTTCATATTGAAAAGCAAACGCTAGCAATGAACAATTAACAGCTATTACAGCGGTAGCTTTTGAATCAAAAAGTGAATTAGAAGAATTTATTAAAATTCTTAACGAACGAAAAGAAAGAGACCACAGAAAAATAGGAAAAGATTTAGAATTATTTACTTTTGATAAAAATATTGGTCAAGGTTTACCAATATGATTACATAATGGGACTGTAATTAAAAGAGAAATAGAAAAATTTATTTTTGATCTTTTATTTCAATATGATTTCAATATAGTTTCAACGCCAGTGCTAGGAACTAAACAATTATATGAGACTTCAGGACATTGAAATCACTACCGTGAAAATATGTTTCCAGCCATTAAAGTTGATGAAGAGACATTTGTTTTAAGACCTATGACTTGTCCACATCACTTAACTGTTTATAAAACAAAAAAACATTCGTATAAAGAATTACCTTTTAGAATTGGAGAACTAGCAATCTTGCATCGTTATGAAGCTTCAGGTGGATTAATAGGCTTAGAAAGAGTTAGACAAATGTATCTTATTGATACCCATGTTTTAGTAACACCAGAACAAATAACAAGTGAAATTAAACGTTGTTATTCAATAATTAAAACAGCATTAGAAACATTTGGAATACATATTCATTCTGTAAGTTTATCATTACATGATCCAAAAGATAAAGAAAAATTCTTTGATGATAAACAAATGTGAGCAAATTCAGAAAAGCAACTTCAATCAGCTTTAGATGAATTAAACATAAAATATGAAAAAATGGTTGGTGATGCAGCTTTCTATGGTCCTAAAATTGATTTCCAAGCTAAGACTGTATTGGGAAAAATTATCACCGTTTCGACTATTCAATTAGATTTTTTATTACCAAATAGATTTGAATTAAAATATCACGCAAAAGACGGAACAGAAATGACACCAGTATTAGTTCATTTAGGATCTATTGGTACATTAGAAAGATTTATTTCTATTTTATTAGAACAAACAAAAGGAATTTTACCATTATGATTAGCTCCTAATCAAGTTCAATTAATTTTGGTAAATGACTCTTTGAAAGAATATGGAGATGAAATATATAATGGACTAAAGAAAAACAACATTCGTGTTTGATATGATCTTTCAGAAGAAAGATTATCTAAAAAAATTAGAAATGGACAAATAAAAAAAGTTCCATATCAATTGATAATTGGTGAAAATGAAAAACAAAAGAAAACTGTTTCATTTAGAAAATACGGATCACAAGATTCAAAAGAAATCTCATTACAAGAATTTGTTTCGTTATTAAAAGATCAAATATTATCCAAAAAATAAATATGATATCTATAAAAAGAAGTGTCTATAGAGCAAAAAAAACTGATGAAAAAGATGTATTTATTTTTGACATTAATCCAGGAAACGATATTAATACAAAAGATTTTTTAATGAGTAAATTGCCTTTCGTTATTAAATATGCCTCATTAAATAATTACATTATTTTTGTTTCACAATTTAGCTCATCTATCATAAAAAAATTTTTAAGAGACACAAAATTAAATAATGTGTTTTTTATTTCAGATTCAGGAGCAAAAATATATTTACCAAACGAAAAAAAATATATTTTAAACAACCCAATATCATACGATGATATCAATGCAATTCATCATCACATTTTAATGCTAGATTTAACATCAATTATTTCATTTGATAAGTTTGATGTTTTATATACTTTTAGTGATATTGCAGCAAGTTTTTTTTCAAAAAAACAATACTTAATTCCTAAAAGATTTTATCAAAACGATTTAATTATTAAATTATTTCAAAAATATACTTGTTATTCATTGAATGTTTATAATCAAAACTTTAACATATTAGATCAAAGCATTGAAAAAATTTTAAAAGTTATTAATGACACAGATTTAGCAATTAGATACGATTTAAATTTCTTTTTTTCCATTACAAACAAAAACGTAAGCAAAATAAATTCAATTTATAAATTATTAGAAAAATTAAATTTCACTAACTTTGAACGAATTCATTATTATGCAATTAATTCATTAAGTAACGACTGTTACAAAAGAATAAATGATCATTATGTTTGTAACTTTGAACAATTAGATTATCGAAATTTTTCACACTTTAAAACCATTCCTGTTGATATTGATTTTATCACTAAACAAATAACAAAAATTTTATCAAAGAAAAATAAGAATCTTAAAAATTCAACAAATTCATTATTAGGAAACAAACACATTGTTGATGAAAAAAGAATCAATGTAAAAAACCTTAATTAATTTTTTTTATTAAGAGCTAAGGATTTAATTTTCTCAAATAATTCTAAGTTATCTACTAAGTATTTTTTTGTAGCCTCTTTCCCTTGACCAATTTTTTCATTATTAAAATAATATCAACTTCCTTTTTTTTCAATGATATTTTTTTCTAAGGCAAAATCAATTATTTCTAACGTATGGTCTATTCCATTATCGAAATAAATATCAATATATGCTTTATTTAAAGGAACTCCTAATTTATTTTTAACAACTTTAGCACAAGTTTTAATACCGATACATTCATTACCGTTTTTGATTAATTCAGCTCGTTTTAATTCTATTCTCATTGAAGCATAAAATCTTAACGACCTTCCACCTGTTGTAGTTTCATTATTACCAAACATAACACCGATTTTTTCTCTAATCTGATTAATAAAAATAACTGTCGTTTTATGGTTAGCTAATAAATTTTCTAGTACCCTTAGTCCTTTAGACATTAATCGAGCATGCATACCAACGGTTTGATCATTAATATCAGAATCAACTTCGCTATTAGGAACCATTGCTGCTACTGAATCAACAACAATAAGATCCATCATATCAGTTTTAACTAATGCATTAATAATATTAAATGTTTGTTCCCCTGAAGTTGGTTTTGCAATCAATAACTCTGATAAATTAATTCCATTAGATTCACAATATTTTGCTTCTAATGAATGTTCGATATCAATATAAGCACACTTACCATTTAATTTTTGGCATTGAGCAACAGCTTGTAAAGCAATTGTTGTCTTACCAGAAGATTCGTTTCCATAAATCTCAATAATCTTTCCTTTAGGATATCCGCCGATTCCTAACGCTTTATCAAGTTGAATGCTTCCTGTAGGAATAACTTCAATTTTCTCTTTAGCATTAGAAAATTTTTCAATTGTTCCTTTTCCAAATTGTTGTTGGATTTGTTTTATTGTTTCATTAAAAAGTTTTTCTTGTTCCATATTTTTCTTTCTCATAAAATAAAATAGACAAAAAAATTATTTTTTAATTAGTTCTAATAATTTTCTAAAAACAAATGAAACAACTTCAATTCGAATATCATTACGATTTTTATTTTTAATGTTTAGTTCAAAGTGATATGCTTTATCAATTACACAAAACGAAACAAACACCAAACCAACTGGTTTATTTTCAGCAGGGTGTGGTCCTGCATTTCCGGTAGTAGAAACAGCAATATCTGTATTAAATAAGTAATTTGTATTTAAGCACATCTCATTAGCTGTTTGCGGACTTATAACGCCATATTTACTAATAGTTGTTTCTTTAACTTTTGCTAATTTAATTTTGGCTTCGTTGGAATAAGCAACTATCGATCCTTTAAACACTTTACTTGCTCCTGGTGCTTCAACTAGCATTGAAGCAATTAAACCACCTGTAATCGATTCACATGTGGAAATAGTTAAGTTTTTTTCAGTTAATAATTTAACAATCTCTTCAAAATATTGTTCCATAAACTATTTTTTAGAAATTAATTTTGTAATTTTAATCATGTATTCAACTCCACTATATAAAGAAAATCCTAAAGCAATTCAACACATTAAGTTTTGAACGCATCAATATCAAATATTTGCAGGATTATAATTCATGTTGAAAAAGAAATAAATAAAAATAATAGCAAACATTTGAGCTGTTGTTTTTAATTTACCTCACATGTTAGCAGCTACAACTATGTTTTTACTTGCTGCAAACATACGATAACCATCCACAATAATATCTCTTAATACCATTAAGATAGGAATAATAAAATAAATTGGCATATGGTTATTAGTATTACAACCCGCAAAAATAAGCATTACAGAATTAACTAAAATTTTATCAGCTAATGGATCTCATAATTTACCAAAATTACTAATTCATAAATATTTTCTTGCTAAAAACCCATCAATAAAATCAGTTAATGATGCAATGATAAATAGCACTCCAGCAATAATTGTTGATAAATAAAAATTAGATTCATATAAGTCATTTAATTTGTATGAATAAACAACAGGACCAAAATTAATACAAGTTAAAATGATAATAATAGGTACTAAAAGAATACGAAAGATGGTTAAATAATTAGGGATATTTGATTTTTTAAAAAAAGAATTAGATTTTTTCATAAATTAGAATGACAATTTTCCATTATATCTAGGGAAAGGAATGGCATCTCTAATATTTTCAAGATCTAAAATATACATAATCAATCTTTCAAAACCTAATCCAAATCCTGCTGAAGAATAATAACCATATTTTCTTAAATCTAAATATCATTGAATTGATTGAGCATCAATATTCATTTCTTTAACACGGTTAATTAATTTTTCATAATCATCTTCCCGTGCACTACCACCAATAATTTCACCAACTCCTGGAACTAATAAATCAGTAGCTGCAACTGTTAAATTATCAGGATTTTGTTTCATATAAAAAGCTTTAATATCTTTTGGAAAATTATATAAAAAAACAGGAGCATTATATACTTGTTCACATAAGTATCTTTCATGTTCTGAAGCTAAATCTTTTCCAAAGAAAATATCATTATCCTCAAATTTCTTTTGTTCTGCTGCTTCTTTTAATAATTCAATAGCTTTAGCATAGTCCAAACGAATAAATGGTTTATTAATTAAATCACTAATACGGTCTTTTAAATACGGTTTTTGATTAATGAAAAAATCAAATTGATTTTTAGCATTAAAATAAACATTTTTAATAATTGTTTTAACAAAGATTTCGATAATTTGCATTAATTGTTCTAAGTTAATAAAAGCTATTTCTGGTTCAACCATTCAAAATTCTGCTAAGTGTCTATTAGTATGAGATCTTTCTGCTCTAAATGTCGGACCGAAAGTATATACTTTTTGGAAAGCTTGAGCATAAGCTTCAGCATTAAGTTGTCCTGAAACAGTTAATTTAGCTTGTTTATCAAAAAAAGGTTTTTGTGAATCTTGTTCAATCACAAAATTTTCTCCAGCACCTTCTGCGTCATTTGAAGTAATAATTGGAGCAGCAAATCAAATAAAACCATTATCATTAAAAAATTTATGAATAGCATATGCTAAATGAGAACGAATTGACATAATAGCATTAAATGTTGATGTTCTAGGTCTTAAGTGAGCAATATCACGTAAAAATTCCATTGAATGTTGTTTTGTTTGTAATGGATAGTCCTCAGCAGAATCTTTTAATAATTCAATTCTTTCTGCTAACAATTCGATAGCTTGAGTTGATTTATTATTTTTATTTACAGTTCCTGTAATAGCGACCGCACTACCTGTTCTTAATTTAGCAGCTTCATCAAAATTAGTTAATGATTCTTTTTTATAAACAATTTGTAAATTATTAAAACAACTACCATCATTTAATTCAATGAAGGCAATTTTACCACTCACACGGTTAAATTTAACTCATCCCCTAACAGAAACTTTCTCTCCTAATTTAATAGATTCATGAAGAATATCTTTAATAAATACAAATGTCATAATTACTAATATTATATATTAATAGCATTTATCAACATTTAAAAAAATTATCTCAATCATTTAAATGTGCATCGTATTTTTTTACATAATCTCAAAAGCTTTTACGATGATGAAAATGTGTAATATGCGATAACTCATGAATAAGAATTGAATCAATTGATTTTTTATTCATTGATAAACATTCATAATTAAATCTCAATAGTACTTTCCCATCTTCATTTCATTGACATGATCCATATTCACGCCCATAATATGTTTTTCAGAAAAAAACACACTCACCATATTTTACATTCATTTTTTTTGCTCAATAATTAAGTCTTTGGATAAAATATTTTCCAACTAATTCTTGATAAATACTTTCTAAAATTTCTTTGTATGATGTTTTGTTTGTTTTATGAACATAAACAACATTATTTAAAAATTCAACTTTAAATCTTGACCCATTTAAAATGCGTAAAATATGTTTTTTCCCAAAAAGATAAATAAAGTTTTTTGTAAAACTATAAAAACAAGAATATTTTCATTTTGTTTCTTGATCTCAAATCGGCATATCCGCTCTAACAGCTTCTATAATTTGCTCTGGAACTTCTTTTTTGTAATAATTTAAGCCAGAAGAAGGGATGGTTGATAGTGGTGGCAAAGAACAGACAAACTCAGTCTTATCAACTCTTCTAATTTTCAACGAATAAATTTGTTTATCATTAAATAAAAAACGATATGAATACATCACACCGTCAACAGGTATAAAATAAATTTTTTGGAAGTACTGCTCTAAGATTTGTTGGTTTTTTTTGAACATTTAATATTATTATAAATATCTAAAATAGCAATTAATAATATTAACAAAAAATATTTTTTTGTTAGATTTTTTAAGGATTATAATCTTCAATATATGAAAAAAAGTGAATATCAAAAAGTTAAAAATTATTCTTATGAACAATATTGCAATTATTTGCAAAATAAATATGGTTTAGGCAAATATGACTATATGACTAAATCTTGAAACCATAATCCTAAATCATCTAGAACAAAAGAAGGGTTATATTGTCATCACAAATATGAAGATCGAGTAATCAACTTAAATAAACCTGAATGAGGAAAAAATTATCCTTATGAATGACAAAAGAAAGAAAATTTAGTTTATAGTGATTTACTAGAACATTTATTACTGCACATTATGATTAGAGAAAACCCGTCTAAAGATGCTGATCCTAATCAATGTGTTGGTTTAGGAGGAATAATTAATTTTATTGTTCCTGAATTGAATGATGTGTATTGTGATTCAAAAGACAATTCATGAAAAAACGATTTGCCAGAATGACAAAAAACAACTTATCAGTTAGTAGAAAAGGATAAAGATGTTTATTTTGAATTATTAAAAAGAATTAAAAATCAAAAAGATAAATATTCAGGTTATACATTAGAATGATTTTTGAAAAGCAATTATCAAAATTTTACTAAAAATCCTGTAAATAACACAAAATTATTTAACGAAATTAAAAAAATTTTAAAATAAAAAAAGGCCTTTAAGGCCTTTTATTTTTTATCTGGTGCTCAAAAAGGGACTTGAACCCTTAAGGTATTGCTACCAATAGATTTTGAGTCTATCGCGTCTGCCATTCCGCCATTTGAGCATATTTATATTATAAACATATCTTTTGTTATAAAATATTATTA
Organism: uncultured Mycoplasmataceae bacterium; assembly: GCA_949282725.1. Classification (GTDB taxonomy): domain Bacteria; phylum Bacillota_I; class Bacilli_A; order Mycoplasmatales; family Mycoplasmoidaceae; genus Malacoplasma_A. Next base: position 49,834 of record CASDPP010000003.1, on the reverse strand, counting down.
CCATGCGAAATAATGATTCAAAAGCTTATATTCAAGTAAAAGGGGCAAGAGAAAACAATTTAAAAAATATCAATGTTGATATTCCTAAAAATAAATTTGTTGTAATAACAGGTTTATCAGGATCGGGGAAATCATCATTAGCTTTTGATACTATTTATGCAGAAGGAAGAAGAAGATATTTGGAATCATTATCGTCATATGCAAGACAATTTTTAGGTGGCAATGAAAAACCGGATGTAGATAAAATTGAAGGACTATCTCCAGCTATTGCTATTAATCAAAAATCAACATCGCACAATCCTCGTTCAACTGTTGGAACAATAACTGAAATCTATGATTATTTAAGAGTTTTATATGCAAGAATTGGAGAACCTTATTGTCCTAATGGACACGGAAAAATTGAAACATTAACAACAAAACAAATCATTGATAAGATATTTGAATTATTTAAACAAGATGATAAAATACAAATTCTTTCTCCAATTATTAAAAAACAAAAAGGAACATTTAAAAACGAATTAGAAAAATTTAGAAAAGATGGTTTTTTAAGAGTAAGAATTGATAATAATGTTTATTCATTAGATGAAGAAATAAATTTAGAGAAAAATTTATTTCATAATATTGATATCATTGTTGATCGGGTAATAGGTAATTTTGATCATGATACAAAACTAAGAATTACTCAATCAATTGAAACAGCATTAAAATATGGTAACAATAATGTTACAGTTTTAATTAACGATAAAGAATATACATATTCAATTAAACATTCGTGTAGTAAATGTAACTTTACTATTCCTGAACTTGAACCAAGATTATTTTCATTTAATTCACCTATCGGAGCTTGCCCGTATTGTAAAGGGTTAGGTTTTACATATGAACCAGATGAATTAAAAATGGTTCCTGATCCTGAACTATCAATTAATGAAGGCGGGTTAGTATATTTTAAAAATACAGTTAATACAGATACTATAGATTGATTGAGATTTGATCAATTATTAAAACACTATAAAATTGATAAAAACAAACCATTAAAAGATATGTCTCGTAAAGAAATGGACATAATCATGTATGGTTCAGATGAACCGATTCAAATTAAATTTACTTCTTCAGGAGGGAATATTTTTAATAAATATGATTACGCTGAAGGGGTATTAACTTTAGTTAAAAGAAGATATATGGAAACATCTTCTGAATCAGCTAGAGAATATTATGCTAAATTTATTTCTGAAAAAGAATGTAAAGTATGTAAAGGAAAAAGACTTTCTCCTGCAGCTTTATCAGTCAAAATAAACAACATTAATATCATTGAAGCAACAGAAAAAAATATTGATGAATTAATTGATTTTTTATTAAATTTAGAATTAACGACAAATCAAACAAAGATCGCTGAATCTGCACTAAAAGAAATCATTGATCGTTTAACATTTTTACAAAATGTTGGTTTATCTTATTTAACATTGAGTCGTTCAGCTACTTCATTATCAGGTGGTGAATCACAAAGAATTCGTTTAGCTACACAAATTGGTTCTTCACTAACAGGTGTTTTATATGTTTTAGATGAACCGTCAATCGGTTTACATCAAAAAGATAATGAGATGTTAATTAATACATTAAAAAAGATGCGTGATTTAGGCAACACTTTATTGGTTGTTGAACATGATGAAGATACAATGTTAGAATCAGATTATATTATTGATGTTGGTCCAGGAGCAGGAATTCATGGAGGAAAAATTGTAGCATGCGGAACACCAGATGAAATTAAAAATAATCCTAATTCAATCACTGGGCAATATTTAAGTAAGAAAAAACAAATTCCTAATAAAACAAGTTTCCGTTATGGTAATGGTCAAAAAATCATTATGAAAGGAGTTAATATTAACAACATTAAAAACCTTGATGTTTCTTTCCCATTAGGTAAATTAATTGTTGTTTCGGGTGTTTCAGGTTCGGGAAAATCTTCTTTAGTAATGGAAGCACTAGCTAAAAATATTCAAAAAATTATGTTTAATCCTTTCATTAGTGCGCCTAAAATTAAAAGTATTGTTGGAATACAACAGATAGATAAATTAATTTTAGTTACTCAAGATCCAATCGGTAGAACACCAAGATCTAATCCCGCTACCTATGTAGGTGTATTTGATGATATTAGAGAACTATTCGCATCTACACCAGCTGCAAAAGCTTTAGGATTTAGCAAAGGAAGATTTTCGTTTAATGTTCCAGGCGGAAGATGTGAAAAATGTAATGGGGATGGTGTAATAAAAGTAGAAATGCATTTTTTACCAGATGTTTATATTGTTTGTGATGAATGTCAGGGAAAAAGATATAATGATGCAACATTATCTGTAAAATACAAAGGCAAATCAATCTATGATGTTTTAGAAATGTCAATTGATGAAGCTTGTGAATTTTTTAAAAACACCCCTAATATTTATCGTAAATTAGAATTAATGCAAGATGTTGGGCTGGGTTATTTAAAATTAGGAATATCTTCTGATAAACTATCAGGTGGAGAAGCACAAAGAATTAAATTATCTAAATTTTTACAAAAGAAAAATTCAGCAAACACTGTTTTAATTTTAGATGAGCCAACAACAGGTTTACATATGCACGATGTAAATAATTTAATTAAGATTTTAAATAGAATAGTTGATAATGGCTCTACAGTGATAGTTATTGAACACAACTTAGACGTAATCAAATCTGCTGATTATATTATTGATATGGGACCTGACGGCGGCATTCACGGCGGCAAAATTGTTGCTACAGGAACACCAATTCAAGTAGCCAATCAAGAAGATAAATCATACACAGGGAAGTTTTTGAAAAAAATTTTATAAAAATTAATTTTATTTACTAAAATTAATCATATGAATATTTTGTCAAATATATTATTCTATGTAATTGTTATTTTAATTTTTTTATTTACTTTAACAATTCATGAATTAGCACATTTATTAGTAGGGATTAAAAACAAAGTAAATGTGAAAGAATTTTGTATTGGATTTGGTCCTACAATTTTTCAAAAAATTAGTAAAAAAAACAATATTAAAATTAAAGTAAAACTAATTCCATTACTTGGATACGTTTTATTTGATAGTTTTTCATTAAGAAAAGACTATGAAGATGAAAAAACAGACCCAGATTATGAATGATTCATGATTCCTACTCCAAAAGGAAAAATAAAACTAGAAGAAACAAAGTTTGCATCTTATATTTGAATTTTATCTTCAGGAATTATTATTAACATAATAGTGTTTTTCATTTTATGAATTTTTTATTGATTAACATACCATTTAAACGGTTATCAAGCTACTAATCCGTTTATTTTATTAGGTAGAGCATTATTGTGTATTTGCGAAGTTATTATTTTTAAAAAACCAGATTTGACATCTATTTATGTTCAATATCCAGAATTAAGTAATTTTACTAATTTAGGTTTAACAATTATCACTTTATTTATGTTAATAAATATTTTATCTGGTTTATTTAACATTATCCCGCTACCACCATTAGATGGATATAAAATTTTTTCAAGAATTTATCAAGAAATTACTAATAAGCAAATTGAATCAAGAATTGAAAATACATTAGCATTAGTTACAACAGTATTTATGTATTATGCATTTTTTGTAGGATTAATTGCAAGTATTTGGGGTTGATAATGAAAAATGATAATAAATATTTGGTGTTTTTTGAAAAACTTCATATTTTAACTTTTGATGAATTTCAAAAAGTGGATGATTTTTTATTATTTAGTGCAACTCAAAATTCAGATCAATCAATTACCGTTAAAATTCAAGTTTTAAAATCATTATCAGAAAACGAATTACTTATTTTATTTAAGATTCTTGAACAAAAAATTATTGGGATTAATTTTAAAGTTGATTATCAATTAGCAATAGACCAAGAATCAATTAAAAAATACTTAAAATATTTTGCTAATCATTATTTAAAAGGAATTAATACAAAATTAAAAAATTTATTAAATACCACATACATTGAAATTAGTAATAAAGTTTTAAAAATCTATTATTTATGAGACGAAGAATTATCGGAATTAAATAAAAACGAAATAATTCTTAACAACTTTTTTAAAGATTTAGGAATTAATTTTAATGGTTATTTATATTTAATAAATAAAAATAAACAAGAATATGAAATAGAAAAAAATAAAAAACTAGAATTATTAACAAAACAATCAGATGAATTAAAACAAAAATCATGTTCATTAGATTATTTATATTCTAGTTCATCTTTAAGAAATATTACGTTATTAAAAAATATAAATTTATCATTAGAAAAAGCATCAGTAGTTGGTGAAATATTTGACATTGAAATTACAACATTTAAAACAGGAGCTAAGTTATATAAGTTTTATATAACAGATCATACTAGTGAATTGATAATAACATCATTTGCTTTTAAAAATCAAAATGCTTTTAAAAATAAATCTAAATTAACTGAAGATTATTTAAATAATTTTACTAAAGGGTCATGGATCAAAGCTGACATCAAAATTATAGAAGATAAATATTTGGCAAATGAAATAGTCGGTCAAATATATGATATTAACAAAGTTAAATGTCCAAATAAATTTAATCGTACCGATAACGCTGAAAATAAAAGAACAGAACTACTTGCTCATACAAAAATGAGTGCTTTTGATGGGTTGTGTTCTGCTAGTGAATTAATTGATCGAGCAATTAAAAATGGTTGGGATGCAATTTCTATTATTGATCGATATAATGTTCAATCTTTTCCTGATGCTTTTAATTATGCAAAACAAAAACCTATCAAAATTATTTATGGTTGAGAAGCAGATGCTTTAAAAAGAAAAATACCATTAGTACTAAGAGATGAAGATAAATTATTGCAATCTGAGTCATTTGTTATTTTTGACTTAGAAACAACAGGTTTATGTAATGAAAATGAAGAATTAATCGAATTTGGGGCAATTAAAATTAGAAACGGTTTAGTGTATGATACAATTGATTTTTTTATAAAACCAACAAAGAAATTATCTAATTTTATTATTCAAACAACAAAGATTACTAATGAAATGTTAGATAAACACGGTATTGAAGTTAAAGAAGCATTACAAAAAATATTAAATTGAATTGGTGATGATACATTAATAGCTCACAATGCTTTTAGTTTTGACTATCGTTTTTTAAATAAAAAATTAGTACAAAACGGTTTTAGTCCTTTAAAAAATAATATTATTGATACTTTGCAAGTGTCTCGTGCTATTAACACTGAAATGGTTCAACACTCATTAGGAACAATTTGTCGTCATTATAAAATAGATTACAATGAAGAAGAAGCCCATCGTGCAGATTTTGATGCCAGAGTTTTATCACAATGTTGACAAATGATGTTAAACAAACTTAAATCACAAGGAATTATTAACCTTAATCAATTAAATTCACTTCAATCTGAGTCATTATATAAGAGACAATTTAGTAATTATTTGTGTGTATATGCTAAAAACCAAAATGCTATAAAAAATATATATCGTTTAGTATCATATTCACACACTGATTATTTATTTACTAATCCAAGAATTTTTTATGATGAATTAGATAAATATCGTTCAGATTTCATTATTACAAACTCTCCAACTGAAAGTGAGTTATGAGATATTGCAATAAATGGCTTGGATAATCAATTAGAAGAAGCAATGAAATATTATGATTATGTATTTATTGCTTCACCAAATAATTATTTAAATCAAATTCATAATGGTTATTTAACAGAAGAAGTTGTTAAAATAGGAATTAATAAAATTATTAATACAGCAAACAAATTAAATAAAAAAGTAATTGCTGTTAGTGATTCATATTATTTAGATCAATGAGATAAACAGGCTCATGATGTTTATGTTAATAGTAAAATTTTAGGAGGTAAATCTCATCGTTTATTTAGATTTAATAGTGATAACTTAGTAATGCCTGATTTATTTGTGAGAACAACACAAGAAATGCTTGATGAATTTAGTTTTTTAAAAGATAAAGAATTAATTCAAAAAATTGTTATTGATAATGTTAATGAATTTAAAAGTAAAATTGAATCTAATATTGCCCCTTTAAAAAAAGGGAACTACCCACCAGAAATTCCTGACGCAGAAAAAAAACTATTAGACTTAGTTTATGAAAACGCAAAAAACAAATATGGGGACGTTTTACCAGATTTAATTAAAGAAAGATTAGATAAAGAAGTTAATTCAATTGTATCTAACAAATTTAGTGTAATTTATTGAATTGCACATTTACTAGTTAAAAAATCAAACTCAGATGGATATTTAGTAGGATCAAGAGGTTCAGTTGGGTCTTCACTAGTTGCATTTTTATCTAATATATCTGATGTTAATCCACTGCCTCCACATTATGTTTGTCCTAAATGTAAATATGTTATTTTTGACAATTCTGTAGACGATGGGTATGACTTAAAGCATAAATTATGTCCTAAATGTGAAACACCAATGGATACAGATGGTCACAACATTCCATTTGAAACGTTCTTAGGGTTTTATGGAGATAAAACACCAGATATTGACTTAAACTTCTCTGGGGAATACCAAAACGAGGCGCATGAATTCATTCGTTCAATGTTTCCTAAAAATCATACGTTTAGAGCTGGAACAATTAGTACAATTGCTTCGAAAACTGCGTTTGGTTATATCAAAACATATTTTGAAAAAAAATACGGTGAATTTAATTCTGTAGGAACAAAAGCAAAGATTCAATATTTAATTTCTAAATGTATTGATGTTAAAAGAACAACTGGACAACACCCAGGTGGAATTATTGTTGTTCCAGACGAATATGAAATTTTTGATTTTTCCCCTTATAACTATCCAGCAGATGATAAATTATCAAACTGATATACTACTCATTTTGCTTTTGAAAATATTCATGATAACTTATTAAAATTTGACATTTTAGGGCATGATGATCCTACGATGTTAAGATATCTTCATCAAACAACAAAAGTTGATCCAAAAACAATCTCTTTTCATGATGAATCAGTATTAGAAATATTTAAATCTTTAGAACCATTAAAAATTAAACCAGATGATATATTAGGTGAAACCATTGGAACAATAGCTATTCCAGAATTTGGTACAGAATTAGTTCGTTCGATGTTAAAAGCTACTAAACCACAATCTTTTGCAGATTTAATTAGAATTTCTGGTTTATCACACGGGACAGATGTGTGATTAAACAATGCACAAGATTTAATTTTGAAAGCTAATATGAAAATAAATGAAGTTATAGCCTGTCGTGATGATATTATGATCAATTTATTAAAACACAATATTGAACCAAAAATATCTTTTGAAATCATGGAAGATGTTAGAAAAGGAAAACAAATTAAACATAATTACATTGATAAATTAAAAGCAAATAATGTTGCTCAATGATATATTGATTCATGTAATAAAATAAAATATTTATTCCCTAAAGCTCATGCTACAGCATATGTTATTACCGCATGAAGAATTGCATGATATAAAGTTCATTATCCTTTAGCTTTTTATGCTGCATATTTTAGTGTTAGACATGAAATATTTGATATTGAGATCTTATCAAAAGGAATTGAAGCAATAAAAGAAAAAATTATTAATATTAGAAATGATTTGAATGATAAAACTAAAAAAGGTTTGGTTAAACAAAAAGATAAAGAACTATTACCAATATATGAAGTTGGTTTAGAATTATATGCTAGAGGATTTAAAATAATAAAACCTAATCTTGAAACATCTGATGCAACAAAGTTTATTATTAGTAATAACGAATTGATTTGTCCATTTAATAAAATTAATGGTTTTGGTAATTCTACAGCTAAATCTATTGTAAAAGCACGTACTGAAAAACCATTTAGTTCTAAAAATGATTTAACATTAAGAACCAATCTATCTAAGGCTCATATTGCGGAATTAGAAAAATTAGGAATTATTGATCATTTAAAAGATAGTGATCAAATTTCATTTTTTTAGTATATAATGTAATTAATATCTTAAAGGGGAAGCCTTCGGGTTTCTCCTTTATTTTATAAAAAAATAAGGAGAGTATAATGTCAAATTTAAATATTGAATTAATAAATCAAATTAAATTAATTGCGGATGAAAAGAAAATTCCACAAGATTCAGTTGCTGATGCTTTAAAAGAAGCAATTGTTAAAGCATATGTAAGAGAAATGCCTGAAACAAATATCGAAGTTAAAATAGACATCGATAACAAAACTATTACATGTAATAAACTATTAAATGTGGTAGAAGATTATGAAGATTTAAATGATTATTCGGAAATTAGTGTGGAAAATGCTAAAAAAATTGATGAAAATTTAAAAGTCGGAGATATCTATTATGAACACATTGATCTTAATAAATTATCTAGACCGGTAGTATCTCATATCTTACAAATTTTCAAAAATTTGATTTCTACACAAACAAACCTTGGTGTTTATCGTGAATGAAAAGATAAAGTTAACACAGTAATTTATGCAGAAGTAGAAAAAATTGATGCTCGTTCAAAATTTGTTTTAGTTAATTTAGGATCAACATTTGGTTTTATGAGATCAAGTGATTCTATTCAAGGTGAAAATTTAAAACCAGGTAAAAAATATTATTTTTACATCAAAGAAGTAATTGAACAAACAAAAGGATGACCAATTATTTTATCAAGAGCACACACAGGATTAATTAGTTATTTGTTAGAACAAAATGTACCTGAAATAGCTGATAAAATTGTTGAAATTAAAGCGATCGGTAGAGTAGCAGGAGAAAAAACTAAAGTAGTAGTTTTATCAAAAAAATTTGGAGTAGATGCTGTTAGTGCAGTATTAGGAGAAAAAAGTTCTCGTGTTAAAGAAGTATCTAAATTAATTAATAATGAACCAATTGAAGTTGTAAGTTATGATGATGATTTTTCTAAATATATTGTAAACATTTGTTCACCAGCAGACATTGTTGGTTACAAAATATATGATGAAACACAAAATATTAACTACAAAACAATTAGTATTATTTGTTATCCAGACAAACTAAAATTATTAATTGGTAAAAAAGGTGTTAATGCAAGAATTATTTCACAAATTCTTAAAGCAGAAATTGACATTAAAACAGTATCAGATGCTGCAAAAGAAGAATTAGTTTATGAAAAAGTAGAAAGAAAAAACTTTAAAGAAAAAAGATTTATTAGTACTTATGAAAAACATAAATCTAATTCAAAAGATTTCTTTGATAATTTCAATAATTGAAATATTGACTTATCAAACAAAAAAACAGACAAAGAAGAAAACGACAAATAGTCTTTTTTTTCTTTTGTTTCTTTTTAGAAAGGACACAATATGAAAAACAAGAATCGTAAATTTGATAACAGACAAAATATTGATTTAAAATCTCAATTTAAAAAAATAGAAGTTGGTGTAAAAAATGGAGTATTTATTTTTACATCTCCTTTAACTGTTGAACAATTTTCTAAAAAAATTAATATTCCTGTTTCTAATATTTTGAAAAATTTATTTATGAAGGGTAAGATGTTAAATCTTAATTCTTTATTAACAGAAGAACAAATTGGTGAATTATGTTTAGAATATAATTTTGATTTTGAAAAGAAACAAGAAATTAATGAAACTAATATTTTAGATAACATCAATATTAAAGATGATCCAAAATCGTTAGTAAAAAGACCACCAATTGTTACTGTTATGGGTCATGTTGATCATGGTAAAACAACTTTATTAGATTTTATTAGAAAATCACATGTAATTGATAAAGAAGCGGGTGGTATTACTCAACACATTGGAGCGTATCAAATAACTTATCAAAATAACCATATTACATTTTTAGATACTCCAGGTCATGAAGCGTTTACACAAATGAGAGCTCGTGGAGCTAGTCTTACTGACATTGTCGTTTTAGTAGTAGCAGCGGACGATGGAATAAAACCACAAACTAAAGAAGCAATAGATCACGCAAGAGCTGCTAATGTACCTATTATTGTATTTATTAATAAAATTGATAAACCTGAGGCAAACATTGAAAAAACATATACTCAACTTTCAGAATATAACTTAACACCCGAAGAATGAGGTGGTGAAACAATAACAATCAAAGGATCTGCATTAAAAGGAACAAATGTTGATAAATTATTAGAAGCAATTTTATTATTAGCAGATTTAAATGACTATAAGGCTAATCCAAATAGACTAGCTAATGGTGTGGTTATTGAATCTAATATTGATAAAGGATATGGACCAGTAGCTACATTATTAATTAAAAGCGGTACTTTAAGAAAAGGTGATTTTATTATTGTTGGCTCTTCGTATGGTAAAATTCGTTCATTATTAAATGAAAATAATAAAGAAGTTCATGAAGCTTTACCTTCAACACCTATTAGAATTACAGGAATTAATGAGCCCGCTGCTGCCGGAGATCATTTTGTTGTAAGTAATAACAAAGATGATATTAAAGATATTGCTAAAAAAATTAAAAATCAAGAACACATTTTGGCATGAAATCAATTAGCAAAATTAAATAATTCAAATGATACAGATGGAATTAAAAAAATAAACATCATTTTAAAAACCGATGTTCATGGTTCAAAAGAAGCAATTTTAGGAATGATTTCTAAAATTGATATCCCCGGAACAAAAATTAATGTTATTTTATCATCAGTAGGAACTATTTCTGAATCAGATGTTCAATTGGCTATTGCCTCTAAAGCATTAATTTTTGGTTTTAATGTTCGTCCGGCAAGACAAATTAAAGCATTAGCTGATCAATCGAAAGTAAATATTTATTTTTATGATATCATTTATCGACTAAATGAAGATTTAAAAAAATTACTTGTTAATACATTAGATCCTGTTTTAAAAGAACAAGACACAGGTGAATTAGAAGTACGACAAACATGAAAACTATCAAAAATTGGTACAATTGTTGGTTGTTATGTATTAAGCGGTGAAGTATCAAGAAACGATAAAGTAAGAATATTAAGAAATGGTTCAGTAATTTATAACACCGAAATTACTTCAATGAAACATATTAAAGATGATATTTCTAAAGCAGTTCAAGGAACAGAATGTGGAATTATATTAAATAAATTTAATGATATTAAAGTTGGAGATATCATTCAATCTTACAAAATAGTAAAAGAAGAACAAAAAATTTAATATGTCATCAAATAATTTAAAAAGAATTGAATCAGATATTTTAATTGTTTTAAATAACACTCTTAAAAAAGAAATTAATAGTAAAATATTAAGATTCGTTTGTTTTACATATGTTAAATTATCACCAACATTAGATACAGCACACATTTATGTTGATTACTTTAAAAGTCAATATTTAGATCAAATTATTGAAGAATTAAAAAAAGCAAAGGGAGTATTTCGTAGCGCAATTGCTAAAAAATTAAATTTAAGAAAAACACCAGATTTAATTTTTGAAAAAGATCAAACAATTTTAAATTCAATTAAAATTGATGCAATATTAAGTAAAATAAATAAATAATATTTAATATAATTAATAGTAATATGTCTGCAGAACAAAATAAAACAAATTCAATAAACCAAAATTTAGGTAAATTTACTACAAAAAAAGTAACAGAACCTCATAAAGAAATTGAAAACAAAACAACTGAGAAAAATGAAGTTATAAATTTTGATAAGTTTTCTAAAACAAAAAAAAGAAAACTTTCTTTAATTAAATTTCGTAAACAAAAAGAATATCGTCCAAAATCTAAATTAGGAATTAAAATTGAACAAGTATTACAAAAAAATAAATTATTAAGTCTTGTTTGATTATTTAATATTTTAATTTTTGCTATCTTAATAGCAATGCAAACTTTTTACATTGTTGAAATTAACAATTTTTTTAAAAATAATGTAGGTCCAATTAAATTATCGGTATATAAAAATTTAGCAATTACAACTACGGTATTTAGTTATATTTCGATTTTTTTACCAGTTCCTATTTACATTTTTTTAATAGGTTCTTGATTTGTTGGAATTAATGGTGTTTATCGTTCAAGATTTTTTCACTCTGTTTTGTGAGGAACTTATTTAATATCTATCTTATTTTTTGTTTTAGCAACAATTTTTGGTTTTATTGTTATGGGTAACCAATGAGCTTTTCACCCATATACACCTAATTTAATTTAAAATTCATTTAACTTTTTAATTAAATCTTTTTTCTTTGATTTATTATCAAATCATAATGTTGATTGTTTACCATTTAATAAAGCAACTAAAAAATTGTTATAAGACATATTAAATATTTTATTTTTGTAGAAATTAGTTTCTAAGAATTTTTTAATATAAATTCTTTCTGTATTAGTTTCTCTTGGACAAGAGTTTTCTATTACTGGAATTTTTTCTTTTTTTGCTTCTTTAATGATATCTTTTTCTCTTAATAAGATAAAAGGCCTAATTAAATATGTGTCAGATCGATCGAAATAAATATGAGGAGAAAAAGTTGCAATTCTCCCTTCATGAATCATATTTAAAAACAATGTTTCTATTGCATCATCGGCATGATGACCAGTTGCTATTATTTTAGCTCCTATTTTTTTTGCCTCTTTTACTAAAATTGCTTTTTTTAATTTAGCACATAAAGAACATTGAACCAATCCTTTTTTTGCTTTAGCTTTTAAAATATCCCCAATATCTGATTCGACAAATTTTACATTTAATTTATTTTGCTTTAAATATTTCTTAAATTCTGTGTAATCAATATGACGATAATAATTCATTTTGATGTGTAAACCATAAATTTTTATGTTTCAACCATATTTATGATTAACATATTGTGAATATAGTGTTAAAGCTTTAAGTAATAATGTAGAATCTTTTCCGCCTGAAACGCCAACAAGTATTTTATCATCATTTTTGATGAAGTTAAATATCTTATTTGTTCTAATAATTGATCCAACTAATTTTCTCATTATTATATTTTGAATATATTATAATGATCTATATATGAAAAAAAATAAAACAATTAACAAACTATTAAGTTCATTAACATTATTAAGTCCATTAACTAGCATTGGATTTAATAGTCAATATCAAAACACACAAACAGTTATTACTGAAAATAGTACTTCATTAAATAAGTACTTTTTTAATCAAACCAACGAAGAGCAAAGAACGATGGGGGATATTACTGTTACTGTTGATGGGACAGTAATTACAGGATATGTTAAAGGAGAAGGAAAATTAATAGTAGATTCTGATATTACTGAAATTGGTGCTAGATCTTTTCAAGAAAATGAAAATATTACCTCATTAGATTTATCTCAAGCGATAAGTTTAAAAACAATAAATGATGAATGTTTTTATTTTTGTTCAAATCTAACAGGAAATTTATTTATTCCTAACAAGGTAATTACTGTTGCCGATGGTGCTTTTAAGGGTATAAATATTACCTCATTAGATTTATCTCAAGCTACAAGTTTAACTAGTATAGGTGATAGATCTTTTGCAAGTTGTTCAAAATTAACAATTGATTCTTTTCCACAAAATCTTACTACCATCAGTTCTTATGCTTTTGAAGGTTCGAGGTCGGTTGTCCTTGATTTATCACAAGCCGTAAAACTAAATAACATTGGTGAAAATTCTTTCTGTACAAGAAACGATAATCAGGGTAATTTTATTTTTCCATCTAATATTAAAACAATAAAGAATTATTTTGAAAATAATTATTATGGAGGAGCCTCTTGTCCTATCATTACAGATATGTTTTTTTTATCTTCAACATTAACTTTTAGTTCAAATTGAAAACCAAATCCAGGAGAAGGAAGAGGGGAGTTTATAAAGGGAGACATTTATGTTTATCCCGGTACAAAAGAAACAGTAGTAGCAGATCCTAACTTTGGTTATGATTCTTCTAGAGTTCAAGAATGATCATTTGATTCATCAGCTTCTTCTATAAATGGATCATTTGATAATATTAATATTAAAACTACTGATGTGGGAAATATTGAAACTCAATATCAAGTTTCAGGAGGATTAAGTGTTGAAGGGTTAGCTAACTGTTTTGCATATGAATTAGTACCTACAGGATCAACACAAACCATTCCTAATGGATTATATTTTTATGACAAAAAAATATATTGGGATAATGTTCCTGAAGGACAATACGAATTTAAAATAAAAGCTCATTTAGATGAAACATATTCAATTGAATCTAATCAAACAATAACAATTAATGTTACAGGTGATACACCAATTCCACCTGAGCCAACCCCTAAAAAATCTAATATTCCTTTAATTTTAGGTTTACTAATTGGCTTAGGAATTCCAGTTATTTTAGCAATTGCGTTTATTATTTGATATTTAACTAAAAAGAAAAAAACAACAGTTAAAATATAACAGATAAAACAGGGTTGTTTCCCTATTTTTTTTATACCTCTTGCGTTTTTTTTTTTTTTTGTTAAAATATTTTTATAGATAACAAAAATATGAAAAAAATCAAAACAATTAATAAACTATTAAGTTCATTAACATTATTAAGTCCTTTAGCAGGTGTAGGATTTAATAATCAATACCAAAACACACAAAAAGTTATTACAGAAAACAATAATAATTTATGAAATAATTATGTTTGAAATCAAACTAATGCAGAACAAAGAACCATGGGTGATGTTGTTGTTACTGTTGAAGATACAAAAATTACAGGTTATGTGTCATCAACTGGTGAAGGTAAATTAGTAGTAGATTCTGATATAACAGAAATTTCTGAATATGCTTTCAGAAATTCAGTTGTTGTTAAAGGTATTGATTTATCTAATGCCACTAGTTTAACTACAATTGGTAATTATGCTTTTGATAATTGTCGTTTACTAACAGGAAGTTTGATAATCCCGTCAACTCTAATAACAATTAATAGAGGGGCTTTTAGTAATACTAACATAACATTATTAGACATGTCTAATGCTACAAGTTTAACAACTATTGGAGATAGTGCTTTTTCATTTTGTATATTTGTTTCTTGTGACGAACCTCTCCCTTCTAATTTAGTTACCCTAGGAAATAATGCGTTTTCAGGATGTTTTAATATATCGATTGATACATTAAAAATACCAGGATCTCTAGTAGATTTAGGTGAAAACGCCATATCAGATATTAAATATTCTTCTATTGATGTTGATAAATCAAATCCATCATACTCATTAGCCACAAATTTAGGTCCTGATGCTTACGTTTTAATTTCGGGGACAGATGGTCTTTGAAAAGATGATTCAAAAAGTATTTCAGGATTTGCCGCAGGTGATATTGTTTTTCCCAAAAATATAACTTTTATTAGCAATAATGCTTTTGCAAATTGTGCAAAAATTACCTCATTAGATTTATCTCAAGCCACAAGTTTAACAACAATTAAAGATTATGCTTTTAGCGGTTGTAAAAATCTATCAGGACAATTACAAATTCCTGCAAATCTTTCTTATATAAGTAATACATCTTTTTTGAATACAAACTTAACATCTTTTAAAATAGATTCAAACAATCAAAACTTCTCTTCAGCAACAAATCTAGGTTCTAATGCCCACGTGTTATTAAAAAACAAAAGCGGTCAATGAGATTATGAGTTAAATAATCAAATTGTTACTCCATTTGCTTTTGGTGATATAGATTTTAAAAACATAGAAGGAAGCTCTGACAAACCTTCAACATGAACAATTCTGCCAAATGCATTTGAAAACACAAAAATAAGATCAGTTAAATTTCAATCAAAATCAAATTTGATTGAAATCGGTGATAGTGCTTTTGCTAATTGTTCAAACCTAACAGGTGACATTTATTTTTTAAATTCCATCGAATCTTTGGGTTCTTTTGTGTTTAAAAATACAACTTTAGATAACTTGTTCTTTTTATCAGACGCATCTCCATCATTTGGAGTTAATTGGAAACCAAATATAACAGGCAAAGTACATTTATTATCTGAAGAATCTAAATTAATGTATTTATCTGAAGAAAACTTTGGGTTTACAGAAAATCAAATATTTGTTGATGCTAAACCTATCCCTACGTCAAAGTCAAATTCAATTTTAATAATTGTATTATCAGTGTGTCTAGGTATTCCACTTCTGTTATGTATATTATTCATATTATGATTTTTCTTTAAAAAGAAAAAAACAACAAAAAAAATATAGAAAACAAATAAAATATAAAAATAAAAAATAAATAAAATTATGAAAAAAATCAAAACAATCAATAAAATATTAAGCTCATTAACACTATTAAGTCCGCTATCAGGTGTTGGATTTAACAGTCAATATCAAAACACACAAAAAGTTATTACTGAAAATAATAACACTTTAAACACATACTTTAATTTAAACGCAAACCAAAGAACAATGGGAGATGTTACTGTTGAAGTTGAAGGAACAATAATTACTAAATTTGTATCTTTGTCAGGTGAAGGAAAATTGATAGTAGATTCAGACATAACTCAAATTTCAAATTCAGTTTTCGAAGGTCAGTCAAATATTTCTTCGGTTGATTTATCTAATGCTACAAGCTTAACAACTATTGGAGATAATGCCTTTAATTGTTCTTCAAAAAGCACAGGACCTTTTTATTCTTTAACTATCCCATCTAATGTAACAACCATCGGAAACAGTGCCTTTAATGATTCTAACGTAGGATCAATAGATTTATCTAATGCCACAAGTTTAACTACTATTGGATATGATGCTTTTTATAGTTGTGAAAATTTAACAGGAGATTTGGTCATCCCTAGCAAAGTAACTAGCATTGGAAATCAGGCTTTTGAATATACAAATATCACCTCATTAGATTTATCACAAGCCACAAGTTTAACTACTATTGGAGATGCAGCTTTTAGATATTGCGAAAACATAATAGGAAAATTAAACATTCCGAAAAATCTACAAACTATTGGAGATGAATGTTTTAAAGATACTTCTATTTCTTCCTTGACAATTGATAAATCTAATCAATATTTTTCATTGGCAACGAATTTAGGCCCTGATGCACAAGTCTTAGTTAGTGGGTCAGAAAAAACATGAAATAACAATTCAAAAGCGATAGGATCATTAGCTTGAGGTCAGATAATTTTACCTAATAATATAACATTTATAGCTGAAAATGCTTTTCAATCAACAAACATTACATCACTGGATCTATCACAAGCTACAAGTCTAACTACAATTGGAGATAATGCTTTTATGAGTTGTTCAAATATAACAGGGGATTTAGTAATTCCATCTAGTGTAACAAATATTGGAAATTACACTTTTTATAACGTTGAAATTAAAAATATTATTTTCTATTCAGAAACACCTCCTAAAGTTGGTAATTATTCACTTCCGACTATTCAAGATAAAGTGTATGTTCCTTCATTAGAAGCAAAAAAAACATATAATAGAGAACTAGGTTATCACTTTTTTCAAATTGATATTGGAATTCCAAAAGATAATGAAAATAATTCATATAATATTCCAGTTATTATCGCTATATTAATTGGATTGGGAATCCCGCTTATTTTAGCCTTTGGATTTATTATTTGAAGTTTAACTAAAAAGAAAAAAACAATAGTTAAAATATAAAAAAATAGGGTTAACTCTCTATTTTTTTTTACTACCAGTTGATTTTATATTAAAATATTTATATAAACATCAAGCTATGAAAAAAATCAAAACAATTAACAAATTATTAAGTTCATTAACATTATTAAGTCCTTTATCAGGAATAGGATTTAATTCACAATATCAAAGTACACAAAAAGTTATTACAGAAAATAGTAACAATTCACTTAATTATATTGATAATCAAGCTAATGCAGAACAAAGAACAATGGGAGATGTTACTGTAACTGTTGAAGGTACAGTGATTACAAATTATGTATCTGGTGGTGGAAAAGATAAAACTTTATTAATTGATTCAGATATTACCGAAATTCAATCACTTGGATATACAGGAGATGGATATATGTTAGATTTTCAAAATGCTAAAAATTTGAAAGTATTGGGTGAAAATATATTCCATTCCTCTGCAAACGTTTCAATACTTAATTTTTCTAAATTAGAAAATTTAGAATCAATAGGTGATGCTTGTTTTGCATATATGTATCAAGATGATAACTTTTTTGGTGAAGATAAAATAGTTATACATTCAAAACTAAAAACAATAGGAAATGGTGCTTTTGATAACTATTATAGTAAAACTTGATCAAATGTAACAAATGTTGATTTATCACAAGCTACAAGTTTAACAAGTATTGGTTCAGAAGCTTTTGGCGCTTGTAAAAATCTTATTGAAATACCAGATTTATCTAACTTAAATTCATTAAAATCATTAGGTTCAGAATGTTTTGCTAATTTTACAAAAAATACGCGAACAACAATAATATTACCTCAAAATATCGAAGATTTAGGTTCTGGCGCTTTTAGTAACTCGAATGTAACAGAAATAAATTATGATAAATGTAAATATTTTAAAAAAGCAACGAATTTAGGACCAGAAGCAAACGTGATAATGACTGGTTCAAATGTAGCAGATGGAATTTGAAAAGATAATTCAAAATGTGTTACTGATTTATCATTTGGTGATGTTATTTTACCTCCATATTTAAATCAGCTAACTAATGCATTTTCAAGATCAAATATATCTTCAATAGATTTATCTAGTTGTACAAATATAACAAGTATCCCTAAACATTTTATATTTGATTGTAATCAATTTTCGCAAAATACAAACTTAGTAATTCCTTATAGTGTAACGGAATTACATGATGCTATTTTTTATTGTAATCAAGCGAATGATATTATATTTTTTAGTAATACAACACCATCTTATGATTATGGAATGGCTACTTATAGTTGAGCACCAAAAAACCTTTTTGGAAATGTTTATGTAAAAAGTGGTTTAGAACAAGAATACAAATCTTTAAATCACTTCATTGAAGGTTCTGTTACTAATGAAAAAATAATTGGTTGAACGTTCGATTCATCACAATCAACAATTAGCGGAAATTTTTCAGAATTAGACATAAAAACAGATGTAGGGCAATCTTTAAATCAATTTGCACTTAATGGAGGCTGCAGTCCAGAAGTTATCTCTAATTATTCAGCATGAGAATTAGTACCTGTAAATGATACTAAAGAAGTACCTAATGGATTATATATTTCTAAAGGAAACATTTTTTGAAATAATGTTTCATCCGGATCATATGAATTTAAGATAAGAGCTAAATTTAATGAAGTTGATTATAAAGATTCAGATGAAATAATTAAAATTAATGTTAATAATAACAATATCAACACAGGTTTAATTTTAGGTCTAGTATTAGGTTTAGGTATTCCAATTATTTTAGCAGCAGGATTTGGCGTTTGATATCTAAAAAAGAAGAAAAAATAAATAAATAAAGCTATATTTTATATATAGAAAGAATAAAAATTAAAAAAAAAGAGCAAATTTTTTATATTTCAAATTAAACTTTATATAATGTATATGTAAAAATAAAAAAAGGAAAAATAAAAATGAGTAAAAAAGTTAATCAATTATTATATTTAAGTCCATCTGACAAAGTTTGTCCTGTATGTGGTTCAAGACACATTCAATCAATAAGTAGAATTACTGGTTATTTATCTTTAGATGAAAGATTTGGTGCTGGTAAAGTTGCTGAAAGAAGTGCTCGTGTTTGCCACAACAACGAATGTCACACAAAATTTTATAACCAAAAATAGTTAAAAATTTCACTGAGTAAAAAAAGAGAGGATATCCTCTCTTTTTTTTAATTTATAATAATAAAAATGTTTATTAGAACACAAACAAAAAAAACAAAAGCTGGTAATGTTCAAATTGGTCATCAAAATAAAGTTGTTATTCAAAGTATGACTAATACAAAAACAGGTGATTTTACTAAAACATTACAACAAATTAAACAGTTACATCATTTAGGATGTGAACTTGTTAGAATATCAATTTTAGATATTGAAGATTTAAAAGTAATAAAAAAATTAGTTGATAATGCTCCATGTCCTTTAATTGCGGATATTCATTATAATTACCTTTTTGCTATTAAATGTTTAGAACAAGGTATACAAAAAATTAGAATTAACCCTGATAATATCGGGACAAAAGAACAGTTAAAAGAAATTATTAAGTATGCAAAAAAATATAAAGCAACAATTCGTATTGGAATTAATGAAGGAAGCATCAAAAAAAAATTAACAGTAAAACAAATCATTAATAATTTAAAAAATCATATTAAATTTTTTGAACAAAATAAATTTTATGATATTGTTGTTTCTTTAAAATCATCTGATCCTTATAAAACTGAACAATTATATTTACTTGCATCTAAAACCATCAATTATCCATTACATTTAGGAGTGACAGAAGCAGGTCCAAAAGAAGATGCAATTATCAAATCAACAATTGGATTATCAAATCTAATAAAGAAAGGAATAGGAGACACTATAAGAATTTCTATTTCCGGAAATCCTTTAAATGAACCAATTATTTGTAAGAAATTATTAAATAATTTAGGATTAAATCAACAAATTGTTAATATTATTTCTTGTCCAACATGTGGTCGATTATTATTTTCATTTGAGAAATTATTAAATTTAGTTAATGAATTTTGTAATGCTAATCCTAAAAAAGTTAATGTTGCAATAATGGGATGCTCAGTTAACGGAATAGAAGAATGTAAAAACGCGGACATTGGATTTTATGGTTTAAAAAATCAATGCAAATTATATTTTAAAGGTAAAGACATAGGAATATATTCAGAAAATAAAATTTTTAATGAATTTAAAAAATATTATGAAAAGTTATAAACTAAATATAGTTTTATTTGAGCCTGAAATTCCTGAAAACACTGGAAATATTTCTCGTACTTGTGTGGGATTTAATGTTAAACTGCATTTAATTAGACCATATGGTTTTTTTCTTAATGATAAAAAATACATTAGATCATCAGTAAACTACCAAGATAAATTAATATTACAAGAGCATGATTCTATTGAAGAATTTTTAAAATCCGTTCCTAAAAATTCTAATTTATTTTTTATTTCTCGTTATGGGTTGAAAACCACAGATAAAATTAAATTTAATTTTCAAAAAGATACTTATTTAATTTTTGGTAAAGAATCAACAGGATTACCAAAAGATATATTGACAAAATATATAGATCACGTGTATCGTATTCCAACAACAGATAACATTAGAAGTTTAAATTTATCTAATTGTGTAGCGATGCTAGTATACGATTATCACAAAACAAATAAATTCAAAAAAATGCATAAATTTGACCCATTTAAAACAGTTTTAAAATAGATAAAAACATTCTTTTTATAAGAACTATTTTCTTATCTTTTTCTGTATAATTAGTAATATGTCTCATATTACTCTATATCGAAAATATCGACCAACAAATTTTAAAAACATTATAGGTCAAGAGCACATAGTAGAAACACTAGTTAATAGTATTAAATTAAATAAGATATCTCATTCTTATATTTTTTCAGGTCCAAAAGGTGTTGGAAAAACATCAATCGCAAAAATCTTCGCAAAAGCACTAAATTGTTTAAATACTATTGATGGAGATATTTGTGATAAGTGTAATAATTGTCAAACAATTAAAACTAATAGATCTACTGATATATTAGAACTAGATGCAGCTTCAAATAATAGTGTTGAAAATATAAGAAACATTATTGAAACATGCAAGTTTTTACCAAGTAGTTTAAAATATCGTGTTTATATAATTGATGAAGCGCACATGCTAACAACACAAGCATGAAATGCTTTATTAAAAACAGTAGAAGAAACTCCAGAACATGTAATTTTTATATTTGCAACAACAGAATTTCACAAAATACCTTTAACAATTGTTAGTAGATGTCAAGTTTATAAGTTTAGTTTGTTAAATAATATAGAGGCAAAAAAACTTTTAAATAAAATTCAACAAAACGAAAATATTAAAATCTCAGATGAAGCAGCAGATAAAATCATTGAGTTAGCTAATGGATCAGCTCGTGACTTATTAAGTATTACTGAACAATTAAGTTTATATACAAACAATGATATTAAAATTAATGATATTTATGAATTATTTGGTTTAACAGACAAAAATAGTATTTTATCACTGATTAAACTAATAATTACTAATAATTATCAAGAAATTTTAAATATATACAATGTTTTGTTAAATAAGGGAACAGATTTTTCACAATTGTTAATTGATATATTAAATCTTTTAATTGATTTATTAGTTGTTAAAAAAACTAATGATTTTAACTTTACAAAAGTTTTGAATAAACAAGATGTTAATATGATAAACATCTCAGAATCAAAAATAAATTTGATGATTGATATTTTACAAAATTCAATATCAGAAATTAAGACCTATTCATCACAACAAAACGTTTTCTTATTATCAATGGTTAAATTATTATCTTTATTTAATAAAAACGAAAATACAAATAATAGTGTTGATCAAACATCTTATCAAACAACAGTTAAAGAAGAAAATTTAGATAACATGTTTGATTGATCATTATATAAAGATGAATCTTTAAACAAACAAACACTAACAACAATTAATAAACCAATTATTAATAAAATCATTATTAATCATACTTTGCAAGATATATTTAATGCAGCTGGATCTAACACTAAAAAAGAAATTCGTGATAAGTATTCTAAAATTTTAACTAATATTAAAAATTCTCATGATTTACATCCATTATTAAATCCATTAGCATATGCTAAAAATGTTTATGTTGCATCTGAAAATTGTGTCATATTAATTTATGATGATTCTGAAATGTGTTATTTATTGAATAATAGATATTTTAAAAATGAATTTCAAGAAGAACTTGCAAAATATACAAATAAAGCAATTAATATTATTGGATTAACAAAAAAAGAAATTTCACAATATTTATCAAATTTTAATAAAACTCATAAATCATTTAATGACATCAAATTTTCTGATAATCACAATCTACCTACTAACGAGATAGTAATAGATGAAGTAAAAAAAATTTTATTTTAATGAGTATACTATTTATATAATAAATACAAAATAAAAAATGATAAAGAACAAAAGACGATTAAATAAAAAAAATCCTTTACTTTGATTAGCTTTATTTGGGTTAATCTTAATGGTGGGTATTTTTCTATATCGTTTTTTATCTGAATATTTTCATCCTAATAGTATTTCTGAATACCAAGGAATTTTAGGTAGATTATGATTTGGTTGCTTACAATATTTTACTAATCAATCGAACCTTCTTCTGCTAGTATTTTTTGTATTATTTTTACTTTTTTATAGTAAAAAACTTTTTAGTAATAATGTTTATCTTGTTTATACAACAACATATATAGGAATTGTATTTACAGTTTTTTGATTTATTTTAACTCCATTAGCTATTTTCTTTAATGAAGTTAATTACAATAAATACAAAATCATTGAATATGGTTTATTTCATCTTATTTCTCCTATTTATTTTTTTATATTTGTTATTTGTTATTATCATTTTTCTGAAACATCACAAAGATTAAAATTAAAATATGGTAAACACATTTTATTAGGAATGATTTATCCTTGTATATATGCAACGTATTTAGTAGCAATAAATTTTGTGAAATTACCAACTAATATATTTAATCCTAATGTTTTTAATCCTGATTCATATGCTTTATTGATTAAAAATCCTTATATTTCTGTTTACACAATCCCAACAAACTTTAATCATTTATGTTATAACATTCAATGAGCAACAGATAAATTTGAATTAATAGTTAATCCAAATGATGTAGGAAGTTTAAAAAACTTGTTATTTTTACCTCTTGCATTTTTATTATTTTGTTTAATTTTTTGAATTAATATCTTTTTTAATAATTTTTCCAATAGAAAAAAATAAATGAAAAAAAATATTTTTAATATATTAAAAGTAAATAATTTAAAAAACAAAAGACCACAAACAAATTTAATAATAGGTAATTTTGAATTAATTCATACTGGACATATTAATTTGATAAAAAATCTTGATAAATGAGATATTTTAACATTTAAAAATATTCCCCGAAAACAACAAAACATTCTAGTTGATGATCAAAACAAAATTATTAATATCAATAAAATATTAAAACCGCAAAATATTTATGTTCTTAATTTAAAAAAAAACAACTTTACTGCTAATAAATTTAATGAGATCCTTTTAAAAAAAATTAATCCCTCACAAATAACAGTTGGACAAAATTTTTTATACGGTAAAGATTTCAAAGATTATAAAAATCTTCAAAAAAAATTTACTACTAAAATAATAAAAATACATCCAAAAATAAGTAGCAGTCAAATTAAAAACTTAATTGTTAAAGGTAAATTTAATGAAGCACAAAAAAAATTAAAATCAGAAATAATTCTTGATGGTAAAGTTGTTAAAGGAAAAAAGATAGGGCGAAAATTAGGATTTCCTACTGCAAATTTCTATTTAGAAAAAAAATTCTTGTCATTACCTTCTGGTTCTTATGTGTGTGAAGTATACATTAATAATATTAAAAAACAAGGTGTTGCATACATTTCACCAAAACAACTAGACAAAAAGCAATTAATAGAGGTTAATGTTTTTAATTTTTCAAATGATATATACGGTAAAAAAATAAAAATTACACTTAAATACTTTATAAGACCAACACAAAAAGCACAATCGACAAATCATTTAAAGAAAATGATTTCTTCTGATGTATTAATTTCAAAAAAATATTTTAAGAAAAAAAATTAATATTTTTTATCAACAATATTATCTAGAGCAATAACTAAAGCAATACAAAAAGGAATATCTTTTTCGCTAGCCTCTAATTCAAAAGAGTCTTTAATTGACATTAATTTTCTAGTAATCGTTCCGATTGTTGTTCCGTTTCTAATAATATGAGATTTAGCAGAAAAGAACTTTCCTTGTAATTTGATTTCATCTTTATAACCTTCAATAAAATATTCATTATTAAAATTTGCCCATTTATCTTTTACAGTACAAATACGGTTTTTATCTTTATCATAAATATAAGCTTTATGAACAAAAAAATTAAACCATTTATTTCTAACTTTAAATAATTTATTTCCTTGCAAATCACAAACAGTTTTTTTTCTTGTGATAGAAAAAATCTTACCTTTAACTTTAAAAACAGGTTGTTGTTTTTCATTTAATACTTCAGATGCACCACCTAAAGATCAAAACTTATTTTTAATATATACCTTCATATTCTATTTGTTAATATTATTATATATAAAATAGATGATTAAACCAATTAGAAGTAATCACATGAAAATTTTAATAATCAATAATGCAATTCATTTTTTCTTAATACTCTTATCAACTAAATAAGAGTTTTCTTCTTGTATTATTGAACAAGATGAAGAAGTGATTTCTACAGCTTTACCAGATGAAACAAAAGAATTGAATTTAATATTGATAGTTGCATCAGATTTTAATTTAACAATAAATTTGCAATTTACATCTACACATTTGCGATCATATCCTGGTTCTAAAATTCCAAACCCACTAATAATGAATGATAAGATTGCATAAAATCATCAAAATCTACTTCTTAATTCTAGGTTACGATGAATAGAAATTACTACCGAATCTTTTTTTACTTTATTTTTAAATTCATATGAACCAAATTTATTTTTTTTCAATCTTTTTGTTTTACCATCAACTGAAATTATTGGTCTAATTTTTGGATTTACTCCAGTAAGTTTTAAATTAATTATTCTTTCCATATTATTTAACTTTTGCTGCATTTGCTCATATTAATATTACAATTAATAAAGCTATTGCAATAACAATTGAAGAAAAGACAGTTTGGAACAAGTGAGAATCAGTTCTATCTAATTTTAATAGTATTAAAGAAACTATCGATAAACCTAACGCTAATCCTACAAAGATTGGATAATTATGTCCGAATCAATCTGTAACTTTTGCGAAAAAACCTGTGGTATTCATTAAAGCGTCTCAATATCCAGGAACAATAATAAAAATTAAACCCAAAGTGCAAATAATAGGAATAATTCCTATTACAAAAGTCATTGCCGTTCCAACAGCTGATAATGCACCAATAATACAAAGTATTAAAAATAAAATAGATCAATTGAAAAGAATTTTTCCTAATCTAATCAAAAAATTATGGAAATCTTTTCATCCAGAAGATTTAAATGATTTTTTTTTAGTTTTTTCTACTGTATTTTGCATATTTTTTATCATATCTTTATTATAGCAAATTAAAAAATCTTTTTAATTTTTCGTATGTGCTTTTTACATCATCAACACGAATCAGCCCTTTGTTATTAACAAATCCTTCATTCTTACTATATTTAGGAATTACATGTATATGAAAATGATTTATTACTTGTCCAGCGATGGCATTTTCATTTGATAAATAATTCATACCCCAAGGTTTTAATGAACTATTAAATAACTTATTAGCTACTTGCTTAGATAATAAACTCATACTTGATAAAACTTCATCTGGACATGAAGAAAAATTTTGATAATGTTTTTTAGAAATAATTAAAGTATGGCCGTCACTAATCGGACTTACATCTAATATAGCAATTGCATGTTTATTTTCACATAATTTATATGATGGTAACTCATTGTTTATAATCTTACAAAAAACACAATTTTTCATAAAAAATACTTTGTACTAATTATACTTGTCAAATCACTAAATTATTGAAACAAATATTTTTTAATATGTAATTATGTTTTGCTATAATATTACTTACAAAGGGGAGTTAGCGCAATTGATAGAGCACCTGATTTGCACTCAGGAGGTTGTGGGTTTGAGTCCCATACTCTCCACCATAATAAAATAACTAAAATAGGACTAAACTCCTATTTTTTTATTTCTTCCTTTTTTTATTTTTTTGCTATATAATAATGAGAGTGAGGAATAAGTATGAAAAAAATCAAAACATTAAACAAATTATTAAGTGCATTGACACTAGCAACTCCATTAACCGGTGTTGTATTCAATAGTCAATATCAAAACACACAAAAAATCATTACTGAAAACAATAATTTATTAAACAATTATTTTGGTTCAAATTCTAAAACTAAAATGGGAGATATTACTGTTAATGTTGATGGAACAGTAATAAAAAGTTACGTTTCAGGACAAGGGAAATTAAAAATAACTCCTGACATAACTGAAATTGATCAAAATGCTTTTAAAAATAATCAAAACATCACCTCATTAGATTTATCTAATGCTGCGAAATTAACCAAAATAGATGATTATGCTTTTGGTTATTGTTCAAACCTAACAGGAGAACTATATATTCCAAAAGACTTAACAGATATTTCTGAATTAGGTGTATTTAGAGACACAAAATTCACTTCTCTTAGAGTTGCTTCAGAAAACAAAGCATATTCTAAAGCAACAAATTTAGGTCCAGATGCATTAGTTTTGATTGACTCAGCAGATGGTATTTATAAAGATGTATCATATCGTGTAGGAAATTTTGCATTCGGTGATATTATTCTACCTGATACATTAACTGCATTATCAAGTTTTGCATTTCAAAACACTAATATTAAATCAGTAGATTTCACTCATGCTACAGGACTAACTAATGTTGATGATAACACATTCCGTGGTTCAAGTGTTACTTCTGTTATTATTGGTTCTAATATTCAATGAATTAAAGGTGGTGCTTTTGCATATACCCCTATTCAATATTTAGATTTAACTCAAGCTTTTTCTTTAACAGCTTTAAGAGATAGTTGTTTTATGGGATGTAGTCAATTAACAGGTAACTTAACATTCCCTAAATCATTAACTGAAATTGGACCAAATGTATTTAAAGATGTAGCTTTAGAAAACTTAATTTTTACTAATACAACTGCAACTTCTTCTAATTTTACATTTGGTGCAAATTGAATTAATCCATCATCACTTAATGGAACAGTTTATCTTCCACAAGGAAGATCTAATCAATATTTATCAGCTGCAAACTTTGGTTTTGAATCAGGTAGAACTCAAGAATGAACATATAATTCTGCTTCTTCAGAAATTCAACCATTAGTTGAAAACGCATTCGATACAATAAACATATCTTGCAACGATATTGGTAATTCTGATAAATTATTTGTTTTAACAGGATGTACACCAGAAAGCTTATCTAATGCTGCTACTTGATACTTTATTCCTCAAGGTGAAACAAAAAAAGCTCCTGAAGGTTTATTTTTTAGTGCTGGTACTATTTTCTGAAATCACATTAACCCAGGAACTTATACATTTAAAATTGCTACTAATTTAAATGAAACTGTTAAACAAACTTCAGAAACAATAACAATTAAAGTATCTAATTCTAGCGACCAATCAAACACAGGTTTAATTATTGGTTTAACATTAGCAATTGGTTTACCAGTAATTTTAGTAGGTTCATATTTTGCTATTAAAACTATTAAAAATAAGAAAAAAGTTAAATAGTTTTCATAAGCTAATTAAAAAGGAAAGATAGAACTACTATTCTATCTTTTTTATTTTTAAAATAATTTATATCTTATAATTAAATGTAATATATCATGAGTTCTAGTGAGTATAAAGTACTAGTAATTGGTGCTGGACCAATCGGAATGTATAGTGCATTTTTGAGTGGTTTTAAAGGATTAAACACCTGTTTAATTGAATCTACTAATTTTTTAGGTGGTCAACCTTTAAATCTATACCCACATAAATCAATTTATGATTTCCCTGGATTATATGGTTTAAAAGCATATCAAGTAATAAATAATTTTGAGCAACAATTAAGATCTCAAAAAAATGTAGATATTTTATTAAATACCAGAATTTTAAAAATTGAACAAGAAAAAAATAAATACGTAGTTGATTTAAATGATGGCCAAAAAATAACTACTGATTTTATTATTATTGCTACTGGAATGGGAAGTTTAATCCCTAGAAAATTAGAAATTCCTTTGGATAACGAAAAAAATATTGATTACTTGGTGAAAGATATCAATAAATATAAAAATAAGAAAGTCATTATTTTAGGTGGAGGAGATTCAGCTGTCGATTGAGCAAATGAACTAGCAGAAAATAAAATTTGTAGTGAACTATCAATTATTCATCGAAATGATCAATTTAGAGCTAAAGGTGAAAATGTTGATTCATTAAAAACTAATAAAGTTAATATTGTTTTAAATGCTGAATTAATCAAAATACAAGATAATAAGTTGTTTTTCAAAGACAAAATAACAAGCAGAGACTACACAAAAAATTTTGATTATTTAATTGTTCAATTTGGTATTTTACCAAATAATCCATTATTAAATTTATTTCCTAATTTAAATGCAGATTCAATTAAAAGAATTCTTGTTGATATTTCACAAAAAACAAATTTAAAAAACATTTATGCTATTGGTAATGTTTGTACTTATCCATCCAAACCTTATGATATTGTTTCTGGATGTGGAGAAGCATCAGTAGCTATTAGAGATATATTAACTTTAATTAATAGTTATTCATAATGTTACCAAAAGTTATTGTTATTGTTGGTCCAACAAGTACTAAAAAAACATCTTTAGCGATTAAATTAGCTAATAAAATTAATGGCGAAATAATTAGTGCTGATGCATTTCAAGTATATAAGGAATTAAACGTTGGAGTTAATAAGCCAACAGAAAAGCAATTAAAATTAGCAAAATTTCATTTAATTAATTTTATTTCCATCAATCAGCCGTGAGATATAGCAATTTTTCAAAAAACAGCAAATAAAATAATAGATCAAATTATTGATCATAAAAAAAATCCAATTATTTGTGGCGGGTCTAATTTATATATAGATGCATTAATTAAAAATTATGATTTAAGGTGTTCTAAGCAAAGATCTAACAACTATGATCATTTAAGTAATGAAAATCTTTATAATCATATTTTTAAAATAGATCCAAATATAGCTCAAAAAATAGGTATTAACAATCGAAAAAGATTATTAAGAGCATATGAAATATTAAATGAAAAAAACAGTTTAACTAAAAAAAATAGTCCGTTATATAAGCCGCTATACATTTTATGTGAACACAACACAAGACAAGAGTTATATGAAAAAATTAATACTAGAGTATTAAAAATGATTAATAACGGGTGAAAAGATGAAGTAAAAGATTTAATAGAAAAAAACCCAAATATTAATCAACTTAATGCTTTTAAAGCGATTGGTTATGAACAGATCTTTCAAGCAATTAAACACAACCAACCAATTGATATAGCTAAAATTCAACAAGACACTAGAAGATATGCTAAAAGACAATTAACATGAATTAGACATCATTATCAAACTGCTTTGGTTTTCAATCAAAAAAATGAAAAAGAAATTATTAATCAAGTAGAAAAATGAATCAAGTAAAACATTTATATATTCATATTCCATTTTGTAAACACTTATGTTCTTATTGTGATTTTGTGAGATTTGTTAAGGATGATAAAACTATCACAAAATATTTTGATTATTTAATTAAGAAACTAAAAAAATATAAAAATATTAAATTTGATACAATTTATCTTGGTGGTGGAACTCCTAATTCAACAAACGAAATATATCGTTTGTTACAAAGCATTCAATCAAACATTCATAATAAAACAGAATTAACTATTGAATGTAATCCAGAATTTGTAACGAAAGAACAAGCACTAGAATTTAAAAAATTTCATGTTAATCGAATTTCACTTGGTGCTCAAGTACTAGATGATCAAATATTAAAAAAATACAAGCGACATCATACAACAAAAGATGTTAAAAAAGCAATTAAGATATTTAATAAATACACGACAAAAAACATAAGTTTAGATTTTATTTATGGTTTTAATGAATTAACAAATAAAATTATTGATAAAGAAATTACATTTATTTTAAGTAATAAAATAAAACATGTTTCTTTTTATAGTCTTGAATTAAAAGATAAATCAGAAATAACTAAAAACAAATATCAATTAAATGATGAATTAATTCAAGATCAATGTGAATACATTAATAAAAAAATGTCTAAATATAATCACTACGAAATAAGTAATTGATCAATGAATAAAAAATATGAATCAAAACACAATTTAGGTTATTGAAATAGTAAAGAATGAATAGGAATTGGATATGGAGCTTTTGGATTTGAAAGAAAAAAATACTATAAAATATCAGGTAGTTTATTAAATTGAAAAAAAACACTTATTTGGAATAATAAAAAAGATCTTTATTTTCAAACGCTTATGATGGCTCTAAGAACTAAATATGGGTTAAATTTAAATAATAAAGATCATAAAGAAACATACGATTTTTATAAAGATAAATTAAATAAAAAATTGCTTTTGATTAACAAAAAAAATATTAAGTGTAAAAATTTTAATTTATTAAATACTATTTTATTAGATTTAATTTAATGAAATGTAAATGAAAAAAACATATAATTTATAATTAAAATAAGAATGAATTAAATAAAAAAATAAACAGTGAAAAAATATTTAAGTTTTATCTTTTTTGCATTTTTATCATCTTTCATATTATTTAATATAAACTCATGTTCATCAGATAGTGAAAATGCTAGAATCATTAATATCCTAAAATCCAATCATGATTTAGGAGTTTATCAATCACAAGATTTTACATACACAGGATTTAATAATTATTTACTAGAAAATGTTAAAAATGAACCTGATTTAGTAAAAAATGAATTAATTTATGACTCATTTAGTATCTTAAAACAAAATGATTTATACATCGGGGCAAAACATTTTAGCGGACAAGAAAAATCATTGTTAGATTTATATGATGAAAATATTATTGGTTTAGATGGTCAGATAAGTAAAAATGCAATAGTTAAATTAAATGAAGACCAAAGTTCATTTTATGTTAATTTTTCAGGATATGTAATGATAAATTACAAAAAAGACTATTTAGATGCTAAAAAAGACGATTGAATTGAATTTATTATTGAATTTGAACAAAATCATTTTATTTCTAATAACTCATCTTATTTGCCATCTGAACAAAATTATTATGGTTCTGAATTGCCATATCAATGAAAACCATACTATCCTAATAACAGTATTGTTTTTGGGATTATAAAAACATCATTAACAGGTGTTAATAACTATTCAATAAATCACGAAAATTTAATAAATAACGGAAGTTATTTTAAATTAACATATCAGGGATAAAAAATAAGATAGAAACACTATCTTATTTGCATTTACATTTTTTAGTTGTAGTTTTTGTTGTTTTTTTAGTTTGACACCCGCATTTGCATGAAACATCACAATCACAACTTTTTTTACTTTTTGCTTTCATATTACTATATATTATAATACTTTTATAAAATTAAAAATATAATTAATTTATTGTATAAATTAATTATATTCAAAAAAATTGTTTTTTTAGTATAATACTATTGTAAAATATCAAGTACAATATTAACAATAAATAAAATTATGAAACTAAAAAATTTATTTAAATTATCGTTCTTACCTATTTGTGCAGCATCTATTACGCCGATGTTAACTTCATGTTCAGTTACAAAAAAAGTAAACAAAGAAAACGATGTAATTATTAGTACTGAATACATTCATAATTTTAAAAGTTTCTTCACTAATTTAAATGAGATAACTGAAAAAACATTAGGTAAAGAATTTATTGAAGAAAACATAATAAATGACATTACTGCAAATTATGATGTTTGAGTTCCGAGTGTGGAATCTAAAACATATTATGACTTTGACCCAGTATGTGTATTTCAAATGTTTTTAGTATCACATAAAGATTTTTTCATTCCTGTAATTGATGAAATTTGTAGTTCAAAAGCATTAAACGTTTTTGTTTCTCAAGAAAATATTCAATGATTTCATGATGAAATGATGGATATTTTTAATGATCAATCATATACACAACTTAAAGTTTTCTTTACAAACCACATGTTAAATTTAAAAAGAGTTTTTGAAGCTACTTTATATAGATTGATGAGTAAAGAACAAGCATGATCATTAATTTGAAATGTATATGCTGATACATATTATACTGGTTTAGCATTTAACCATGCAAACGGAGAACATATTTCAGATACTAAAATTACATTAACACAAACTCCTAAATATGAAAAATATGATTACTCTAACATTAAGTCTGGAGATATTATGTTTTCATCAACAGGATTTTTCGATATGACAGGTCATATTGGTATTGTTGATGGTTGATATAAAGACACTAACGGTATTGATTACTTAAGAGTTATTGAAGCTAACCAATTTGGTGTTTCATACGGATTAATTGATGATACTCGTATGGATTCTGATAAAATGGATATCTTAAGAGTTAAAAACAATGATGGATCAGATGTTTCTGAAACTATTAGAAATAACGTAGTACAAAAATGTTTTGAACAACTAAACAAAGACTATTATTTACCATTATTCCCTAAAACAGATTACAAATCTGATGCTTCTTCTTGATACTGTTCAGAATTAGCATGATATGCTTATATGACTCAAGGAATTGATATTAATTTATATTCTGAAAAATACTTAGTTGACTTACCAGGAATTTTACCTTGAGAAATTTACTATAGTAAAAATACATATTCTATTCTTTCTTATTTATAATAACTAAAAATTTTTAAACAAATTAAACAACCTATTTATAGGTTGTTTTTTATTAACTAAAATAAAATTAGCACTAATACTTGACAAGTGCTAAAATTATGTTATAATATTTTTTGTTAAACATAAAAACAAGGAGAATTTAATTATGGCAAAAGAAGTAATATTAGGTATAGACTTAGGTACAACTAACTCATGTGTGGCTATCATGTCAGGTGATAAACCACAAGTATTAGAAACACCAGAAGGAAAAAGAACAGTTCCTTCGGTTGTTTCATGAAAAAATGGAGAATTTATTGTTGGTGAAGCTGCAAAGCGTCAAATGGTAACAAATCCTAACACAATAATCTCTATCAAAAGAAAAATAGGTACTAATGAAAAAGTACAATTAGGTGACAAATCATTTACACCAGAAGAAATTTCAGCAAAGATTTTATCTTACATTAAAGATTATGCTGAAAAGAAAATCGGACACAAAGTTTCAAAAGCTGTTATTACAGTTCCAGCATATTTTAATGATGCTCAAAGAACAGCAACAAAAAATGCAGGTAAAATTGCAGGATTACAAGTAGAAAGAATTATTAATGAACCAACAGCTGCTGCTTTAGCATATGGTGTTGATAAAACAAATAAAGAACAAAAAATCTTAGTATACGACTTAGGTGGTGGTACATTTGACGTATCAATTCTTGATATGGCCGAAGGATCTTTTGAAGTATTAGCTACTAGCGGGGATAATAATTTAGGTGGGGACGATTGAGATCAAAAAATTATTAATTGATTATTAGAAGAAATTAATAAAGAAAATGGCGTTGATTTATCAAAAGATAAAATGGCAATGCAACGTTTAAAAGAAGCTGCAGAAAAAGCTAAAATTGATTTATCAGGTCAAAAAGAAACACAAATTTTATTACCATATATCTCAATGACAGCTAATGGTCCTTTAAATGTTGAAAAAACTTTAACTAGAGCTCATTTTGAAAACTTAACAAAAGATTTATTAGAACGTACAATTGTTCCAATTGAAGATGCTATTAAAGAATCTAAATTATCAAAAGATCAAATAGATCAAGTTTTATTAGTAGGTGGTTCTTCAAGAATGCCTGCAGTAAAAGAATTAGTACAAAAAATTACGGGCAAAACACCAAATCAAACTATTAATCCAGATGAAGTAGTAGCAGTTGGTGCAGCCATTCAAGGTGGAGTATTAACTGGAGATGTTGATAATATCTTATTATTAGATGTTACCCCATTAACATTATCAATCGAAACATTAGGTGGTGTAGCTACTCCATTAATTAAAAGAAATACGACTATTCCGGTTTCTAAATCACAAATCTTTTCAACAGCAGCAGATAATCAACCATCAGTAGATATTCACATTGTTCAAGGTGAAAGACCGATGGCAAGAGATAATAAATCATTAGGTAATTTCACGTTAAGTGGTATTGAACCAGCACCAAAAGGAGTTCCACAAATTGAAATTACATTCAATATAGATGCTAATGGTATTATGAATGTTACAGCTAAAGATCTTAAAACAAATAAAGCAAATACTATTACAATTAACGGTTCAACAAATTTATCAGAAGAAGAAATTAACCGAATGGTTAAAGAAGCTGAAGAAAACAAAGAAAAAGATGAAAAAATTAAACAACAAACTGAAATTAAATATCGTGCCGAAACATTAATTAATTCATTAGAAAATTCTTTAAAAGATGAAAAAGCAAAATCTTTACCTGAAGAACAAAAGAAACAAGCACAACAACAAATAGATG
Source organism: uncultured Mycoplasmataceae bacterium (assembly GCA_949282725.1). Classification (GTDB taxonomy): domain Bacteria; phylum Bacillota_I; class Bacilli_A; order Mycoplasmatales; family Mycoplasmoidaceae; genus Malacoplasma_A. The sequence goes on along the minus strand of CASDPP010000003.1, from coordinate 14,420 downwards.
AATTAAAAAAATTATTGCAAGAACAAAAATGAGATGAATTAAAAGCACGATTGGATGCCTTCGAACAAGCAGCTCAAGCCTTTAGCCAACAAGCAGGTAACGAATCACCTAAAAAATAGGGATAATACCCTATTTTATTATTTAGACTTTTGTTTTTAGTCTTTATAATATAAACATATGAAAAAAATTAAAACAATCAATAAATTATTAAGTTCATTTATGTTATTAAGTCCGTTGATTGGAATAGGTTTTAATAACAGCCAACATCAAAGTCCTCAAAAAAATATTATAGAAAATTCTTATTCAATAAATGATTATTTATCATCAAATTTAGAACCAGTAAAAATGGGGGATATTTATGTTAATTTAGACGAAACAGGTAAAATCATTCAGTCATATTCATCAGGTGAAGGGGTTTTAGAAGTTTTAGATTATGTTACAGAAATTGCAACTAATGCATTTGAACAAAATCAAAAGATTACTTCATTAGATTTATCTAATGCTACAAGTTTAACTACTATTGGTGAAGCAAGTTTTTTAGATTGTATAAATTTATCAGGATCAATAATTATTAATGAAAAAATTAAATCAATTGGTGTAGAAGTATTCGGGGGAACGAAAATTTCATCATTTACATTGAATGAGAAAAATCAGTATTTTTCAATACCTGATAATTTAGGACCTAATGCACAAGTGCTAATTTCTGGAACAGATAAAAAATGAATTGATAATTCATTACCTATTGGAGATTTGGCTTTTGGTGATATTGTTATCCCAGACACCGTTTCATCAATCGCACATAGTGCATTTTATGGATCAAAAATTACATCAATAGATTTTTCTAATGCTTCAAATCTTGAAACCATAAATGTAAATGCATTTAGAAATTCATCTATTAAAACTATTAAAGAATTTGAAAAAGCCACAAATTTAACAACTATTGAAAGTAATTCGTTTGCATCATGTAACAATCTTGATTGCGATTTAATGATTCCTGCTAATATTACAACTTTAAAAAATTATTGTTTTTCTGAAACAACAGTTAAAAATTTGATTTTTTTATCAGAAACACCACCAACAACAATTCAATACAAATGAAACCCAACAGTAACAGGTAAGGTTTATGTTCCATCTGAAGTAGCAAAACAAGCATATTTAAATGCATCAAATTTTGGTTTCAAAACCAATCAAGTAGAAATTGGCTTGCCACCTGAACCATCTCCAAAAAAATCAAATATAGGATTAATTTTAGGTCTAGTATTTGGTTTAGGTATTCCTATCATTTTAGCAGTTACAGGATTTGGGATTTGGTATTTCACTAAAAAGAAAAAAAACAACTGTTAAAATATAAAAAAAGTTGTTTATTTTAAAACTTAAGATATAATAAGAAGTGCATTTGACTTATTGTTAAATGCATTTCTTTGTCTATATTTAATAGACATTTTCCCATAAAGGAGGTATTTAACTATGGCAAAATATGAAATTATGCTTTTAGTTGATATTGACCAAGAAGCAAAGTCGAAAGACAAACTTGAAGGAATTTTATCAACTTTCAGCAAAGAAAAAAATTATAAACTAACTGATTTAGAAGTTAAAGATTTAGCATATAAAATTAATAAGAAAACTAAAGCACACTACTACTTAATTAATTTTGAATCTAATAATTCTAAAAAAATTAATGATTTTCATCATGAATTGACATTATCAAATTTAATTATTCGTCATTTAATCATTAACTTAGATAAAGATTATGGAGCTAGAGCTGTTAACAATTCTAAAAAAGTTGAATTAGCTACAAAGAAAAAAGCTAAATATGATGAAATAATGGAAAAAATTCAAAAGGCAAAAGAACAAAAAGAAAAAGCACAAAAAGAATTAGTAGATTTAACATCAGATAATTCTAATTCAGAGGTTACAAATGAATAAATTGTTTATTATTGGTAGAATTGCTAATAATCCTGAATCTAAAGTTTTAACTCAAGGAAATTCAATTTGTATTTTTTCTATTGCTACAAGTGACAACGTTAATAAAAAAACAACTCATTTCTTTCATTGTGTAGCGTTTAAAAACGAAGCTCAATTTATTGAAAAATATTTAGGTAAAGGAGATTTAGTTGTTATTGATGGTTCAATTAGAAATAATACATATATTTCTAAAAAAACAAATTCAACTGTTACAAATACTGAAGTGGTTGTTGATCGGATCAATTTAATTTCTAAAAAAGGATCTTCACAAGCAAATTCAGATCAACAAAACATGAAATCTATTGTTGATGAATTTAAAACTTCAATAGTTAACAATGATTCAGGAAATAATGAACATAAAAAAATAATTAATCAAAATATCGATAACTCTGATGAAGATATTGAATGAGTTGACGAAAATGATAAATAAAACCAATAAAGGAGAAAAAATATGACAAATAATAAGAAAAAAATTAGAACAAAAAAAATAATTAAGAAAAAACCTTGTGTTTTATGTCAACAAGGATTAATTCACATTGATTATAAAGATGTAGAATTACTTTCTAACTATATTTCTTATAATGGTAAAATTTTACCAAAAAGAATTACAGGTTGTTGCGCAAAACATCAAAGAATGATTGCTAATGCAATTAAAAGAGCAAGAATTGTTGCTTTATTACCATTTATTAAAGATTAATTTACAATGCATCAAAATTGAAATGTATTAGAAGAATATGGGCTAAAAAAAATCCATACTAAAACACTATTTAAATTGTTATTAGGAATAATGGCTGGTTTTTTTGTTGGACTTGGTTATACAGGTTTAATTATTTTGTATACACCAGACCCATCAATTCAACTGTTTTTAGGTTCAATAATTTTCTGTACTGGAATTTTAATGTGTATGTATGTTGGGGGTAATTTGTTTACTACAAACTGTGCTGGTCTTGCTCCAATAATAACAAAAAAGACTAGATGACATCAATTTTTATACGATTTAACTATCACTTTAGTTGGTAATTATATTGGATCAATGATAGTTGCTGGTTTTATTTATACTATTAAAGATAAATCACACTATCAATCTTTTATTAATAACTTAATAACAATTGGTGAAGCAAAAATTAATTCTGAATGATATGAAACTTTTTTTTCGGCGATTATTACTAATATTTTGGTAATGGCTTCATTGTTTTGCTTTTTATGGTTCGAAAATAAAGTTATCGGTTTTGTAATGACTTTATTTATGATCACATTATTTGCTCTAACTGGTTATCAACACGTTGTTGCAAATATGTTTATTACATCAATTTATTTATTTGAAGGCGGCGGTAGTTCTGATATGGCTAATACAATGTTGAGGGTTTTCTGTCATAATCTTATTCCTTCACTTATTGGTAATTTAGCTGGTGGATTATTAATGGTGTACATTTATTATTTATGTCTAAATAAGGCTCATAAAAAACATTAATCATGAAAGTAATATTATTAGAGGATGTTGCAAATTGCGGAAAGAAAAATACAATTGTTGAGGTAAAAGATGGATATGCTAAAAATTTTTTATTTCGTAATAATTTAGCTAAACCTACATCAGATAAAAACATCAATGATTTAAATATTCTTTTAGCTAACAATCAAAAAAAAGAACAAGAAGCTATTGAAAATGCTAAAAAATTAAAAGAAAAAATAGAAAAAATTCAATTAGATTTTACTCTTCAAGCAAACGGAATTAAAACATTTGGTTCAATAAGCATAAGTCAAATTATTAACGAATTAAAAAAACATAATATAGAAGTTAATAAATACATGTTTAAAAATTTAAAAAATCCAATCCATATCGGAAGTTATATAATAGATATTACCTTACATAAAACTGTTGTTGCAAAATTAAAAATAAAAGTGTACCCCATTCAAGACAAGTAGAATATGGAAAAAAACATAAAAAGATATAATGCTGAAATATACATATTAGGATGTATTATCAACAATTACGATTCATTAAATTATGTGATTGATAGAATAGCTCCTGATTTTTTTGATGATATTAAATTAAGAAATATTTTTATCGCTGTTTCAGAACTAGCTAATGATGGTAAAATGGTTAATACTGATACTATTTTAGACTACTTACAAGAAAATCCTAATTTAAATTTTCCTGATTCGCAAAGTGTTTTAGAAATGATTAATGCTGAATACAATTCAGACCCTTCTAATATTGAATATTACTGTAATGTTTTAACTAAAGAACATTATGAAACTAAGGTAAAAAAATTAAATGAATTTATTAATTCGTTTTCATTTTCAGTAAATAATATTGAAAACGATCTAGTAAATTTTCAAAAGCACATCATTGATGCAACAACATTAAAATCAACTAATAACGTTTTACCTGTTTCGGTTGTGTGTGAAGAATATTCAGACAGAATCGATAAAATCATCAGTAAAGAATATTCAGATATAGCTATTTCAACAGGATTTAATAGACTTGATCGAATTATTACAGGTTTTATTCCAGGAGATTTATTGATTCTTGCTGCTAGACCGGGAATTGGTAAAACTTCATTAGCATTAAATTTTGCTCTTAATGTTGCTAATGAAATAGTAGGAGAAAAAAGAAACAACAAACAAAAAATAGTAGTGATTTTTTCCATTGAAATGGGAAAAGATCAACTAATGAAAAGAATGGTTTCTATCCAAGGACTTGTTGAATATAATGAAAGAAACTTAACAGGAATGACGCAACAAACTAGAAGTAATATTGAAAATACTTTAATGGAAATTAAAAATCTTCCAATCTTTATTGATGACTCGCCAGACCTAACAATTCAAAATATTCGTTCTCGGTTAAAAACAATGGCCTCATCATATGACATTGCCTTAGTAATAGTTGATTATTTGCAACTAGTAAAAGGACCTAAAAATAAAGAATATAACCGTCAACAAGAAGTATCATATATTTCTCGAACATTAAAAGCTATTGCACGAGACTCAGATATTAACGCTCCAGTGTTAGCTTTAGCACAATTATCAAGAAGCATTGAAAAAGATAAAAGAGAGCATGAACCAAAACTATCAGATTTAAGAGAATCAGGATCGATTGAACAAGATGCTGACATTGTTATGTTTTTATCAAAAAAGCAACAAACATTTGAAGATGAGTTAGAAGAAACAAACAAAAAAAATGAAAAACAATCTCAAACACAAGAAGTAGTGGTTGATGTTAAAAAAAATAGAAATGGTCCTGTAGGATATGCAGAATTAACATTCCATAAAAACATTAGTAAATTTCAATAGCTTATTATTTGTAGTTGTAGTTTTAAATAAATCTAAATAAAAAAAGATAACAGCTAAAAATAGGGTTGAACCCGCTGTTTTTTACTACTATTTGTGTTTTTTTTTTTTTTTTGTTAAAATATTTATATATAAGTTAAAAGTATGAAAAAAATTAATAAAATATTAAATTCATTAACATTATTAAGTCCTTTAGCAGGTATTGGATTTAACAATCAATATCAAAGCGTACAAAAAGTTATTACTGAAAACTGCTTTTCATTTAATAACTATGCTAATTCAAATGCTGAACCAGTAAAAATGGGTGAAATTTGAGTAACAGTAGATGAATCGGATCCTACTATTATTACAGGATATTCATCAGGAGAAGGCACATTAGAAGTTGCTTCTAATATTACCAAAATATCAAATAATGCCTTTAATGGAAGAACTCAAATTTCATCAATAGATTTTTCTAAAGCTACAAGTTTAACAACCATTGGTGATGGTGCTTTTGATAGTGCTGGAAAAGAATCAAGTGAAATTTTTATTCCTGAAAAGCTTTCTTCAATTGGTTTTGGTGCTTTTAATTCTTGAATTTTTCAATCTATAGAAGTTGCTGAAGGTAATCAACACTTTTCATTGGCAACGAATTTAGGTCCTAATAATAAAATATTAGTAAATAATCCAGATAGTTTATGAACTGATGATTCAACGTTTTTTCAGGGATTAGCATATGGAGATGTAATGTTTCCTGATAATTTAAAAATTATAAGTGATTTTGCATTTTCAAAAGCAAATATAAATTCTTTTGATTTTTCAAAAGCATCATCAATTGAAATCATTGGTCAATATGCTTTTTCTTCTGCAGCAAAAATAAAAAACTTGGATTTTTCTATAATGAAAAATTTACAAGAAATCAAAGGTAATGCTTTTTTGGATGTAAAAGATTTTGATAATGGAATCAAGTTAGATTTTAGAAATTTAACAAAAAAATTAACATTAGGTGATTGTATTTTTACATCAAGTAGTAAAATTAATTTTGATATTATTGGTGATATTGTTTTCCCAAAATTAATTGAAAATATTCCAAAAAAAATACTACCTTTTTCTAAACTTGATAATAATATTTATTTTACATCTGAAACACCACCAACATTTAATATTGATTGATTTGTAACAAAAGATGAATTTACTGGAAAAATATATGTTCCATCAGAAGAAGTAAAACAAGCGTATTTACTTACAGAAAATTTTGGTTTTGATTCATCTTGAGTACTAGTCAGTTCAAATTCAAATACAGGACTAATTCTAGGTTTAGTATTCGGTTTAGGCATTCCAATATTAGCAGCTGTTGGATTTGGAATTTGATATTTTACTAAAAAGAAAAAAAACAACAGTTAAAATATAGTTAAAAAAATAGGGTTTTTCCCTATTTTTTTACTACCACTTGCGTTTTTTTTTTTTTTTTTTGTTAAAATATTTATGTAAATCAAAAGAATATGAAAAAAATCAAAACATTAAATAAATTATTAAGTTCATTAACATTATTAAGTCCTTTATCTGGAGTTGGGTTTAACAATCAATATCAAAATACACAAAATGTTATTACAAAAAGTAGTAATAATTCATTAACTAATTATGTTGTAAATCAAACGAACGAACAAAGAAAAATGGGTGATGTTACAGTCAACGTTAGTGGGACACAAATTACAAGCTATGCTGCAGGATCAGGAACATTAAAGGTAGATTCAGATATTACTTTGATAGGTGCTGAATCCTTTTATGAAAATAATAATATTCATTCACTAGATTTATCAAAAGCCACTAGTTTAACAAAGATTGATTATATGTCTTTTGCTTGTTGTTCAAACCTAACAGGAGATTTGGTTATTCCATCTAGTGTAACAAGTATTGGACAACAAGCTTTTTACACTACAACAAACATTACCTCATTAGATTTATCTAAAGCTACAAGTTTAACTTCTATTGGAGATAATGCTTTTTCTAATTGCTCAAATCTAACAGGAGATTTAGTAATTCCATCTAATTTGTCAAATATTGGTGATCGTGCTTTTTGTTTTGGAGCTCATTTTACACAAATATTAGTTGATTCTTCAAATCAAAATTTCTGTCTAACAACAAATTTAGGTCCTGATGCTTGCGTTGTATTAGCTGGAACAGATGGAATATGAAAAGATAATTCTAAGTGTGTTGGTTCATTAGCTTTAGGAAAACTAGTTATTCCATCTAGTATAACAAGTATTGCAGAACAAGCTTTTTGAACTTCAAACATTACCTCACTAGATTTATCTCAAGCCACAAGTTTAACTACTATTGGACGACAAGCTTTTTGACATTGTGAACATCTAAGAGGAAACATAATAATATCAAAAACAATTACAACGATTGATCAATTTGCATTTCAAAATGTTCAAATAAATAATTTAGCTTTCTTGTCTGAAACACCACCAACATTTGGAGAAAATTGACAACCGACAATAACAGGTAAAGTATATGTTCCATCAGAACAAGCTAAAAGCAAATATACTTCTGCACAATATTTTACTTTTAACGAAGATCAAATAGAAATTGGCTTGCCACCTGAACCATCTCCAAAAAAATCAAACACAGAATTAATTTTAGGTTTAGTATTTGGTTTAGGCATTCCAATATTAGCAGCTGTTGGATTTGGAATTTGATATTTTACTAAAAAGAAAAAAAATAACAGTTAAAATATAGAAAAAATTTTTCTTTTTTTTAAATAACAATATAATAAAATATTATTCGGGGATGTCAAGGATTCGACATGAATAATTGACTACTAAAGGCAGCGGGGAAAGCCCCTTATAGCTCAAGGTCTAATAAATGCAGACTACAATAAAAATGACAACATGAAAATGGACCAATCATTCATGATTAATGAATTGTCAAAACAAAACCAATTAAATTTTGCATATTTAGCTTAATTTAACGTTTTGAATAGATATTAGTTTTTTTGTTATTTATTGCTAGTATCTTATAAAAAATAACTATATTCTTGACTCCGATAAGAGAATGAATATCAATCGGATTAGTTAATCATAGGTTTGTTTTAATACCTAATAATGGTTAATGAATGATTAAATTAAAACTAAGCTTGTAGAATTTAGTAATTTAATTATTTTTGGAAATGGGTTCAATTCCCATCATCTCCACCAAATAAAAATAGTAAGCATAAAACTTATTAGTTTTATGCTTTTTTATTGATAGTGTATTATATATAATAAACGCATTATAAAACTTAAATTAAGATCGTTATTAAAATTATTAGCATTACCTGCTATTTCTATTCCAGCAATTACTGCAGTTACATCATGTTCTAAGAAAGATGAGTTTGAGGTTATAGCTCCTGAAAATCACATTGATCTTTTGGCAAACGCTAATTATACAACAAAAGATTCTTTTAAATTATATTTTGATGAAGAAAAAATAGAAGATGAACTTGAGTAATTTTCAGTTTAAAATCAGGGGAAAAAGGTCCAGAATGAATTAAAGTGAATTCGCAAAACCAAATAGTAATTAATGGCGTTGAAAGTCAAGTACCAGCAGGTTCACTTTTTAATTTCTATTGAACAGCAACTTCAAAACAAAATCCAAAATTAACATATAAATCAAACACTCCTATCGAAGTTCATTTTTTATCTCAAGATGAATCATTTAATTTTGAAAAAACAACAGATAATACATATTTAATTGGTGGTCTTTCAGATAAACAATATCCAGCAGAAATTGAAATTTCTTCAAAACATGATAATTTACTTGTTTCAGGATTTATAAACAATTCTTTTACTGATCAAAACTTAACAAATGTAAAATCAATTAAATTTAATTTTGAACACATAGACTCATCATTTAATTCAATTAATAATGCTTTTCCAACTACATTTAAATATAAAGTAGTTTTTGGTGAAAATGTAAGAATTATTGACAATAATATATTTCATTTAAATAAGCAAATTATTAGTCTTGATTTTACATTAGCACAAAATTTAACTAAAATTGGTGAACAAACTTTTGCTGGTTTAAGTGGTATTAGTGGATCAATAACTTTACCTGATTCAGTATCATATATTGGTACAGAGGCTTTTTCATATTGTGAAAATGCAACAGGTGATATAGTTTTACCTTCATCTTTAAATACATTAGGTAATAATGCTTTTCATAATTATGGAAAATTATCATCTTCTTCAATAGGAAAAATAGATTTATCTAAAGCAACACAATTATCAACTATTCCTTCACAATCTTTCCAAGACGTTAACACATCACAAAACATAACTATAACAACAAACATTCAAAGAATTGATAGTTGATCTTTTGCTTATGTTAAAGCGCTATCATTAGATTTATCTAATGCAACAAATTTAGTACATATTTCTGAAGGAGCTTTTTATAATTTTAAAGCTACAAGCGGAAGTTAAGATATTAAAATTCCAAGTTGAGTTAGTACAATTGAAAGTCGAGTATTTTGAACAGCTCAAGGATTTAATGATATTTATTTCTTAGGAACTATTGCTCCGCAAGTAGGTAAAAATTGAATATGACACGATTTTTCAGGAAAAATATATGTTAAATCAGAAAGTGTTAAACAACAACTTTTAAACCAAGAATATTTTGGTATTTCTGAAGATAAAATTATTGTAAATTTAGGAATTAATTAGATGATCATTTTAAAATTAAAGCATCATCAACATTATTGTAATATTTATTACGAACCGCGATTTGTTTAAATTTATTTTTTAAATAAAAATTAATTGCTATTTTGTTTTTGTTATTTACCTCTAAAGTAATTTTTAAATATTTTTCTTGAAGATATTTTATTAAAAATGAACCATAGTTGTTTTTTTGGTGTTGTTTTTTTATTGCTATTTGAATAATTTCACATTCTTGATCAATATTCATTACAATAACATAACCAATAAGAATTTTATTTTCATATATTCCAATAAAGTTGTAATTTTTATTTTGAAACATCTCTTTCAATTGTTTCATTCAATAAAATTGTGAATTAGAAAAAAACTTTTTTTCTATTTCCAATAAACAAATTAATTCATTGTTATTAATTTTTTTGATTACCATATAAACTACTTTTAATATATAAAGGTTTAATATTTAATACATTATTAATTCTTTTAAATTTGTGTTTTAATGTGATTAAATTTTTTTCAAAATTAATATTTTTATAATCCCGATATATTTTTAATGATAAATACTTTTGACAAATTGATTTAATTTCAGAATTAGTTTTAATACTAGGTTTTAAGATACATTTTTTATTTTGATAAATGCAAATATATTGACTATTTGATTTTGCATCAATTAAACTAATTCCGTTCAAATCTTTTAATTGAAATGTTAATGAATCTAAAACATAAACATTAAGTTTATTAAAATAAGCAAGAGTTTTAGCTAATATAGAAGACACCCTTATTCCCGTAAAACTACCAGGACCGTTTAAAAAATATAAGTTTTTAATTTTTTTATTTGCAATAAAAAGATTTAATTTTTTATTAAAAATATCAGTTAAATTTTTATTAGTTTTAAAAACAGTATGTTTAATGATCTTTTGATCATCAAACAAAATTAAATCACATGAATTTAAACAAAATTGAAAAAATAAATTCATTTTAATTCTCTAATTCCTTTATTTTATTTTCAAAAATTTCATCCGGGTTAGATTTAATAATTATATGATCCCCATTTAAATTAATAAAATCTAAATAATATGCGTGTAAAAATTGTTCGTAATTTTTCACACCATCAAAACAACCATATACCGAATCATTATAAATAGGATGTTTGATATAAGATAAATGTGCTCTAATTTGATGCATTTTTCCAGTTTTTAATAAACATTCAACTAAAGCAGCATTATTTAAATCTTTTAGTTTTCATAATTCTGTAATAGCTTCTTTAGCTTTAGGATCTTGACTAACTTTCATTTTAGATTTATTAGCAACTCTTATTAAAGGACAATCAATTAACAAATGGTTTTCTTGAAGTCTATTTTTAATAACTGCTAAATATTTTTTAATAATTTGTTTTTTTTCTGTTAAAGAACAAAAATATTGATATGCTTTTAAATTTTTTGCTACAATTAGTAAACCTGTAGTGTTTCGATCAAGTCTCATAAAGATTCCTGGTCTAGTTAGATCATTAAATTGATTTATATTAATTTTTGACTTTAATAAATCGACTACAGTATTATTTTCATTAAGATGAGTTTTATGAGTTAACATGTTTTTTGGTTTGTTAACAATTATTATGTCCTCATCTTCATAAACAATGATCATTTTATTTAAATCTGATTTAATTTCTTTTTTTATTTCCATCTTTATTTATAAATAACGAAAAGACATTGACAACTAGGAAGTAAATTAAAAGCATCACAACTCCTACTGAAATAAATACATCAGGTATATTAAATATACCTCATTTAAAACTAAATTTAAAATAATCTAGTACAACACCATATATAACATCATTGCTAAGACAATTAATTATTTTTGGACAACAACGATCAATTGTATTAAAACATGCACCACAAAAAACAAAACTGAAGAAAATAATGTATCATCAATTTTTAGAAAACAATAAACCAATTAAAACAATGAGTGATGAAATAAATTGAACGCTAAATACAAAAGCAAACGAGTTATTACTAAACAAAGAGAAAGATAAACCATTGTTAGTTGTAATATATATTGAAATAAAATCAGATCCATACATTTGATTTGGCGCATTTTGTGCTCATAAATTTATTCATATTGAAACAGGTATACAAGACAAAATACTTATTATTAGTCCAATAAGACGTTTAAAATTATATTTTTTAGAAAAATTGCCATTCAAAAATAATTTTATTTTTTTAAAAATAATTGGATCATTTATTGATTTATTATTCATAAAATGTTTATCTTTAAGTTATTCAATAAATTATACTTAAATAAAATCAAAGATCATAAGCAAAATTAAATAAATATTTAGTTAAGCTTAGTATTTAGTTTTAATTAGATGCTTATTAAAATAATAATTAAAATAGGGATTTTGCCCTATTTTTTTACTACCTCTTGCGTTTTTTTTTTTTTTTTTTGTTATAATGTTCATATAAATTAAATAAAATTATGAAAAAAATCAAAACAATTAATAAATTATTAAGTTCATTAACATTATTAAGTCCATTATCAGGAATCGGATTTAATAATCAATATCAAAATGTTCAACGTATAGTTTCTGAAAATACAAAAAATTATCTTAATGCTATCGAACCATCAGAAGAACAAATGGGAGATGTAAAAGTTACAGTAGAAACAGATACAGAAACAGGTTATCGAAAAATCACTGGTTATGTTTCAGAAAGTGGAGCTGGAGCATTAATAGTAAGTGATGATGTTGATGAAATTGGTGATTATGCTTTTAATTCAGGCGTTAATATCACATCAGTAGATTTTTCTAATGCAACAAAATTAAAAATTATTGCAAATAATGCTTTTGATCGACACAAAGAATTAACAGGAAATATTATGATTCCATCTAGTGTGACAAATATTGGAAATCATGTTTTTTATTTAACAGATATTACCTCACTAGATTTATCTCAAGCTACAAACTTAACTTCTATTGGAGAGTATGCTTTTACTTATTGTAATTATCTTAAAAATTTTGTATCAACACCAGAAAGTAACAAAAACTTCTCATTAGTAACTAACTTAGGACCTAATGCCAAAGTGTTAGTTTCAGGATCAGATAGTAATTGAAAAGATATTTCTAAAGCATGTGGAAGTTTGGCTTTTGGAGATATTGTTATACCAAGCAACATTACTTCAATATCTGAATGAGCTTTTTTTGCAGCAAATATCACATCATTAGATTTATCACAAGCTACAAACTTAACCACTATTGGAAATGATGCTTTTAATGGTTGTTCAAATCTATCAGGAGATTTAACAATTCCATCTAGTTTGACAAGTATTGGTAATGATGCTTTTTATAATGTTACTTTAGATAATCTATATTTCTTATCAGAAACACCACCCACAACATTTGGTTGAGATTGAAACCCTACAGTAACAGGTAAGGTGTATGTTCCATCAGAACAAACAAAACAAGCATATTTAAAAGCACCAAACTTTAGTTTTACTGAAGATCAAATTGAAATTGGTTTACCACCAGAACCAACTCCAACACCTAAAAAATCTAATACAAGTTTAATTTTGGGTTTGGTATTTGGTTTAGGTATTCCAATATTAGCAGCTGCAGGATTTGGAATTTGATATTTTACTAAAAAGAAAAAAACAACAGTTAAAATATAATTGTAAAAATAGGAAAAAACCTATTTTTTTACTACCCCTTGCGTTTTTTTTTTTTTTTTTGTTATAATGTTCATATAAATTAAATAAAATTATGAAAAAAATAAAAACATTTAATAAATTATTAAGTTCATTAACATTATTAAGCCCATTATCAGGAATTGGATTTAATTCACAATATCAAAACACACAAAAAGTTATTACTGAAAACTGCTTTTCATTTAATAACTATACTAATTTAAATGCTGAACCTGTGCAAATGGGAGATATTTGAGTAACAGTAAATGATTCAGACCCCACAATTATTACTGGTTATTCATCAGGAGATGGTGATTTCATTATTAATGAAAACATAACACAAATAGGTACAAATTCATTTTCAGATAAAAAAAACATCACCTCACTAGATTTATCTCATGCCACAAATTTAACTAGTATTTTTTTTTGGGTGTTTTGCTAGATGCTCAAATCTAACAGGAAAATTAGTGATTCCATCTAAAATGACGAATATTGAAGAGTCTACTTTTAATAGTACAAACATTACCTCACTAGATTTATCTAATGCTACTAGTTTAACAAGTATTGGAATTTATGCTTTTCAAAATTGTTCAAATCTAACAGGAGAATTATTTATTCCATCTAGTTTGACAAGTATTGGTGATGATGCTTTTGGTGACACAGAATTTACTTCATTTAATGTTGATCAAAGTAATACAGCATATTCATCAGCTACAAATTTGGGACCCAATGCAAAAGTATTAATATCAGGCACAGATGGTCTTTGAAAAGATGATTCGGTTACAGTTGGTGGATTGGCATTAGGTGACATTGTTA
>CASDPP010000002.1 GCA_949282725.1 uncultured Mycoplasmataceae bacterium | reverse complement strand
AAATATTTAATTATGAAAAAAATCAAAACAATTAACAAATTATTAAGTTCATTAACATTATTAAGTCCTTTATCAGGTATTGGATTTAATTCACAATATCAAAGTACACAAAAAGTTATTACAGAAGATTTTAAAAATTCACTAAATAGTTTTACTAGTTCAAACGCAGAAACAAAAATGGGTGATATTTATGTTAACTTAGATGAAACAGGAAAAATCATTCAATCTTATGCGTCAGGAACAGGATCATTAGTTATTCCTGATTACGTTACACAAATAGCAAATGATGCTTTTAATTCAAATCAAAATATTAGCTCATTAGATTTATCTAATGCTACAAGCTTAACAACAATAGGACAGAGTAACTTTTTCTCTTGTAATAAACTTAGTGGAAATATTATCCTACCAGATTCTTTAACGACGATAGGAGATGACTCTTTTAATTCCTGCAAAAACCTAACAGGAGATTTAGTAATTCCATCTAGTGTGACAAGTATTGGTATTCGAACTTTTTTAGAGATACAAATTAGTTCTTTAGATTTATCTAATGCTACAAGTTTAACAACTATTGGAGATGATGCTTTTGGATCTTGTACAAATCTAACAGGAGATTTAGTAATTCCGCCAAATTTAACTACGATTGGAAGTAGAGCTTTTTATAATGGCGCTTCATTTACAAACATATCAATAGATGAACAAAATACACACTTTTCTTTAACAACAAATCTAGGACATAAAGCACAAGTGTTAATTTCAGGATCAGAAGGAAAGTGAAATAATACTTCAACTGTAATTGGAGCTTTAGGATATGGAGAAATTAATATTCCAAAAGAAATTACTCAAATAGTGGATAAATCTTTTTATTATACAAATATCGCATCAGTAGATTTATCACAAGCAACAGATTTGACAAGTATTGGCAAAGAAGCTTTTACAGGTTGTTCAAGACTAACAGGAAATTTAGTAATTCCATCTAGTGTAACAAGTATTGGTGATCAAGCTTTTGCTAATGTTACTTTAGATAATCTATATTTCTTATCTGAAACACCACCAACGTTTGGTGCATCGTGACAACCAACACTAAGTGGTAAAGTCTATGTTCCATCAGAATCAGCTAAAGAAACATACTTAAAAGCAGTTTATTTTGATTTTAGTGAAGATCAAATTGAAATTGGTTTACCACCAGAACCATCTCCAAAAAAATCAAATACAGGATTAATTTTAGGTTTGGTATTTGGTTTAGGTATTCCGATTTTATTAGTAATAGGATTTGCAATTTGATATCTAACTAAAAAGAAAAAACAACAGTTAAAATATAGTAAAAAATAGAGAAACAACCCTATTTTATTTTTTTATAATAGTTTAATTACGTTTGTTATAATAAATCATATGAAAAAAATTAAAACATTTAATAAGTTATTAAATTCAGTTATATTATTAAGTCCAATAACTTCAATAGTACTTAATAATCAACACCAAGTTAATTTAATAGCTGAAACAAAAATCATGGGAGATATCACTGTTTCAATTACTGGTGCGACAATTACAAGTTACATTTCAGGATTAGGAACATTAGAAGTATCTTCAGATATTACCACAATAGGAATTAATTCTTTTGCTAGAACTAATATTAGTGCATTAGATTTATCACAGGCATCATCTTTGGCAACAATTGAATCGGGAGCTTTTGTAAGTTGTATTCAGTTAACAGGAGATATTACTTTTCCATCAACATTAACAACAATAGGTGAAAACGCTTTTGCGCAAGATACTAGTTTAGATAATTTGATTTTCAAATCCGAAACTCCACCAACATCATTTGGTCAAAATTGACAGCCTGTATTAAATGGTAAAGTCTATGTTCCATCTGAATCAGCTAAAAGTAAATATGCTTCTGTAGCAAATTTTGATTTTAGTGAAGACCAAATAGAAATTGGAGAACCTTCTGACTCTAAAAAAATAGATATAACAAAATTATTAATAGGAATTTTAGTATGAGTTCCTGTATTTATTGCCATAATGTTTGTAATTTGATTCTTTTTTATTAGAAAAAAACAAAAACCAACTGAAAAAAAATAGAATAAAATTATTATTTTTATTAAAATAATAATATATGAAAATAATTAAATCAAAAAATGCCCCTGCAGCAATTGGGCCTTATTCTCAAGCTATTCTAGTAAATAATACATTATATATTTCAGGACAAATACCATTTGATCCTAAAACAATGAAATTAGTTAGCAATGATATTAAAAAACAAGCTCAGCAATCATTAAAAAATATCGAAAACATTTTAAAAAAAGCAAAAATGAAAATTACAAACATAGTAAAATGTAATATATTCATGACAGATTTAAAAAACTTCGCTATTGTTAATGAAGTATATGAAAAATTTTTTAAAAATCATAAACCAGCAAGAAGTTGTGTAGAAGTATCGAAACTTCCTAAAAATGTTAAAATTGAAATTGAAGCTATAGCAGTTAAATAATAAATTATGAAATTTTCTAAAAGAAAGATTGCTAGTAGTCAAGAATATAGTGTATCAACTAAAACGGCATCTAAAATTGGATTATTTAATGCAATAACCATCATTATTAGTGGTGTTGTTGGTATTGGAATATTTTTTAAAAATAATAGTGTATTTCAAAACAATAACGGTAATGGTGTTGGCGTATTAATATCATGAATTATTTCATTTATTATCGCGATATCTACAGCTTATTCGTTTGGAGAAATAGTCACATGTAAAACAAAAAATGTTAATTCTGGTTTAGGAGGATGAACAGAAAGATTTTCTAATTATTCATTTGGAAGATATATTAAAATTCTTTTACCTCTTTCATATTATTGTGTTTACATGTTAGTAAATAGTTTCTTTTGTGGAGAATCAATATTAAATTTTGGTTCTAATGATAGTGGTAAATTCACTAATCCTATTTGAATTGTTTGTTTAATTTCAATTTTATTGGTTTCATTTTTTATTGTTTGTAATTTATTTGTTTCTAAACTATTACAAAAATTTGCATCAATTACAACAATCGTTAAATTTATTCCACTAATAACTATTTGTATTGCAGGCATTATTATAGGAATATTAAATCCAGATTACAATTTATTTATTCATCCTGGTAATATCTACAATACAGAACCAAAATCTGGGGAATTTTCATTCACAGGAGTATTAGATTCAATCCCAGCAATTTTATTTGCTTTTGATTCATTTTTAATTATTGGTAATATTGCTGGGGAAATGGAAAATCCAAGAAAAAACGTCCCTGTTTCATTAGTATTATCATTATTAATTTCTGGTATTTTATATTTATTAGTAACAATTGGTCAAATTGTTTGTGGTTGTGGTTCAGCATATTTAGTATTTGACTTGGCATTTAAAAATAATCTAGATGCTCAACAAGCATTTCACATCATCATTTCTATATTTATTTTTATTGCAACATTAGGAACTGTTAATTCAATGATTATGGGAGGAATTAGATCATTAGACTCAGCAGTTGAAGAAGAAGTAGTAGCTTGATCAGCTAAAATTAAAAAAATATCTAAAGGAAAATATTTAGTTTCAGGAGCTATTTTATTTTCATTTATTTTATGTTTCTATTTTAGTATTTTATATATTCCTTCGATGATATTTAATACAGATCAAATTATGGATGGTGTTTCTAATGTTGTTGTTATTTTGTTCTTCTTGTTTTATGGAATAAATGCTTTGTTATCATTTATTAATCGTTATACAAACAAAGTAACAGAAGTAAATAAACAAAAATTACAAAAAACATTCTCAATGATTTCTTTTGTGGGTATCTTATTTGTATTTTGTTACTCGGCTTTTTATAAGTTTTTAACTTATCCAATTATTAATCCTAATGGATCTTTTGAAACTTGAGGATTATTTCATGATAATACAAAAACATTAACACAATTAGA
Source organism: uncultured Mycoplasmataceae bacterium (assembly GCA_949282725.1). GTDB lineage: Bacteria > Bacillota_I > Bacilli_A > Mycoplasmatales > Mycoplasmoidaceae > Malacoplasma_A. The sequence goes on along the minus strand of CASDPP010000002.1, from coordinate 21,664 downwards.
AGCAGCTATTTGATTTTGAGCATTAATGATAGTTATGTCTGTTTTACCTTTGATTAATGATTTATTAATTAAATTATTTAATAAAAAATACAATATGCCATTAATTTGGGAAAAACAAAGAAATAATAAAAATATTAGTATTAAAAAATAATAACTATATTATTATTGTATAAGTATGAAAGAAATTGAATGTCCTAATTGTCACACAAAAATTAAATTAGAAAATGATGTTTTAAATGAAATAAAAAAACAATTAATTGATGAACAAAAACAATTATTTGAACAAGAAAAAAAGATTTTAATTAATCAAAAAGAACAAGAAAAAACATCATTGATTCTACAAAACAAAAACGAATTAAAATCACAAGAATTAGAATTTCAACAAAAAATTCAAAATATTAAAAATCAATATCATGATCAAATAGCTCAATTAAATCATAAACTAGAAAAAAAAGATCAAGAAATTGAAAGAGTAAAAGATAGCATTCATAGAAACTATACAACAGTTCAAATCGGTCAAGATTTAGAAAATTGATGTTTAACAGAATTTAACTATGAACGTCCTAGATCATTTAGAAATGATACATTTGAAAAAGACACGTTAGGAGATTCAAAAGGCGATTTTATTTTTCGAGCATTTGATGAAAATAAAAACGAATATGTTTCAATAATGTTTGAAATGAAAAATGAAATTCCCAATTCAAAATGAAAACATAAAAATGAACATTTTTTTGCAAAATTAGATAAAGATCGAAAGAATAAAAATTGTGAATACGCTATCTTGGTATCTACTTTAGAACCAGATAATAAAATTTATAACGCTGGAATCGCAGATGTTTCACATGAATATGAAAAAATGTATGTTGTTAGACCGGAATTTTTCATAACCATTATTTCATTAATAAAAAATGAAGCAATGAATAGAATTAAATTGCAAAGACAAATAGCAATCATGGAAGATGCTCATTTAGATGAAAAAACATTTTTACAAAATTTAAATGATTTTAAACAAAAAGCTTTAAGAAATTATGATTTTCAAAGAAAAAATGTCGAACAATCAATAAAAAACATAAACTTAGCAATCAAACAATTAGAAAATACAAGAGATGCACTTCAAAAATCATTAAGATATAATGAATTAGCTTTTGAAAAAGTTGATGATTTATCAATTAAAAAGCTAACAAAAGGCGCACCTAGAATGGCTGAAAAATTTAGAAAAATAACTAATGAAGAATACAAATAATTACTTCATTCAGTTAGAATCAAGTGGATTATCTCTAAATTTTAATATCTTGGTAACATCTTTTTGATTAATATATTTTTCTTTTACAGCACATTTAATTAATGTATCTAGATCGGATAATGAATGATTAATAATTTTAGCTTTAGCTAAATTTTGTTTGCAAGAAGTCATGTTGTAATTAAAGATTGAACAAATTCCCATTACTTTAATTTTTGATTCTCTTAAAATTTTGACTACTTGAATTGCTGAATTTGCTGTTGATAATAAATCTTCAATAACAACAACTTTTTGATTTGGTTTTAAAAAGCCTTCAATGCATTTAATGGTTCCATGGTCTTTTGGTTTAGATCTTACATATGCCATTGGTAAATTCATTTTTGTCGCAATAATAGCTGCATGTGGAACGCCAGCAGTACTTGTACCAACAATAGCTTCCACACCTTTATAATATTTTTTAATTGTTTTTACCATTGCATCTTCAATAATTTCTCTTGTTTTTGGATAAGAAATTATTAAACGATTATCACAATAAATGGGAGAGATAATGCCACTCGATCATCTAAATGGTTTAGTAGGACTTAAAAAAACAGCTTTAATTTTTAAAAGATTTTTTGCAACTATTTCTTTTGTATTAGCTTTCATAAAACTATTTATATTATAAATAGTTTACTATATTAATTTAAAAAATCATTAATTATTTTTTGATAGATTAGTTTAGGGTTTGGAGATTTAGTAATTTCTCTACCAACAACGATATAGTTAGCTGTTTCTTTTTTAGCAGTTTTAGGATCAGCAACTCTTTTTTGATCATGAGCTTGTGTAGTTTGATATCTTATTCCAGGACACACAGTTAGGAAATTTTTAGAAATTTTTGAATGGATTAATTTACTTTCTCAAACAGAACAAATTACACCATCTAAACCAGCTTTGTATGCATTAGATGCATATTTTAAAACAACATCTTTAATAGGTTTATTAATTAATAATTCATTTTTTAATGTTTTTTGATCAATTGAAGTTAATTGTGTAACAGCAAGAATTTTTGTTTTTTTACAATATTCTTTAGCTGCCTTCATCATATTTATTCCACCAGCTGCATGAATTGTTAAAAAATCAATATTTAAATCTGCTAAAGATTTAACTCCCATTTTTACTGTATTAGGAATATCATGTAGTTTTAAATCTAAAAATATTTTGTATCCTTGTTTTTTATATTTTTTAATTCCTTCAAGTCCTATTTTATAAAATAATTGATAACCTATTTTCAAAAATACTTTTTTAGTCTTGATTTTTTTTAAGAAAACATCAAGTTCTTTACTTGAATCAAAATCACAAGCGATAATAACGTCTTTATTGATAGTCATGAGCTTTATTAATAATATCTTTTAAAGATTTAATTCCTAATTCTTTCATTACCTTTGGTAATGATTTAATTATATCAATACAAACATAGGGGTTTACTAAATTTTGCGTACCTACTTGAATAGCGTTTGCTCCAGCATACATAAATTCAATAACATCATATGCATCTTTTATTCCACCAACACCGATAATAGGCATACTTGGTCCAACAGCTTTTCTAACTAAATAAACAGCTTGTAGTGCAATTGGTTTAATAGCCGGTCCACAAAAACCTCCAACTTTGTTAGCAATGATTGGTTTAGCTGTTTTAATATCAAATCTTGCCCCTTTTAAAGTGTTGATTAAAGTTAAGCCATTAGCTCCTGCTTCTTTTGCAGCTAAGGCCATTTGTGTAATATCATTAACTAGTGCTGAAAGTTTAATGTAAATAGGCTTTTTAATAACTTTTTTTAAAGCACTAACTAATTGTCTTAAATGTTGTGGATTTGTTGCAAAACTTTTTGCCCCTTTAGAAACATTAGGACAACTCACATTTATCTCAATAATTCCAACAATCGATAACTTATCTAATTTTTTAGCTATAGTTACATATTCTTCAATTGTTGTTCCAACAATATTTGCAATTAATTTTCCCTTAAAATGATAAATATTAATTAATTTATCAAATTCTTCATTAATAACTTTATCAATTCCTGGATTTTGTAAACCAATTGAATTAATGATTGAATTATCACATTCAGCAATTCTTGGTAATTTATTACCAAGTCTAGGTTGTAATGTTGTTCCTTTCATGCTAAAAGAACCTAGTTCATCAATATCAAAATATTTATAAAATTCATAACCATATCCAAATGTTCCACTAGCAGGAATAACTGGATTTTTTAATTTTCAATTACCTAATTTTACTTCTAATATATTTAAATTTCTTCCCATAATATTTGTTCACTTCTAAATACTGGACCTTCTTTACAAATTCTTCTAGGACCATTTTTTGTTAATATTGTACATCCCATACAGCAACCATATCCACAACCCATTCGTGCTTCTAATGAAAATTGACCATTACTTTTTGTGGCTTTTGCCAAATTTCTCATCATTCCTATTGGTCCACATGTGTAGAAATAATGATTTAATAAATTGTATTTCTTCATAGCTTCAATTGGATTTCCTTTAAACCCAATTGATCCATCATCTGTACAAATAATAACTTTATTAACTAATTTTTTAATTTTATCTAAATAAAACACATCACTTTTTGTTTTAAAACCTAAAATACATGTTGTTTTAATTTTATTGTTTTTTAATTCTTTTAATAAAGAATATACTGATCCAATACCACTACCACAACCTACAACTAATTGTTCTTTAGCAGTTTTATTTAAAATATAGTAATTTCCTAAGTCAATTAAACACTGAAGATAGTTTCCTGGCTTAATAGTTGTTAAAATTTTTGTCCCTTCACCATAAACTTTATAAATAATTTTAAGTTTAGATTTATCTCATTCACATATACTCATTGGTCTTTTTAAGTATTTATTTGGTATTTGTAAATTAATAAATCTTCCAGGCTTAATTCAATCAGTCGGTCCAGAAAGAATTAGCTCATATGTTTTATTAGCTATCTTACTATTTTTAATAATTTTATAATCAACTAAATATTTTTTATTAGAATTATTTTTCATAATATACAATTTTACCGTTACAAACAGTCATTTTTACTCAACCAGTACATTTTCAACCTCCAAATGGTGTAACTTTAGATTTTGATAAAATCTTATTCTTACTAATATTATGATATTTTTTTGGATCAAAAATCATAAAACTTGCATGATTATTAACTTTTATTTCATTATTTGGTAAATGTGTAAAAATTTTATTTGCATTTAATGACATTAAAGCAATTAATTTAGGCAAAGAAATAATCTTTTTTAAAACTAAATTTGTATATAACAATGGAAAAGCATAATCAATTGAAGCAATTCCAAAAGCACTTTTAGTAAGAATATTGTTTTTTTCTTTAGCTGCATGTGGAGCATGATCTGTAGCAATTAAATCAATGTTGCCTTTTTTTAAATTTTCAATTAATGCTTTTTGATCTTTTATAGAACGTAATGGAGGGTTTACTTTATATTTACCATGATTTGATAAAATCGAATCATTTAGTAGTAAATGATGTGGAGTAACTTCACAAGAAATATTTTTTGTTTTAAATTTATTAATTAATTCAATAGTTTGCTTCGTTGAAATATGACACACATGATATTTACAACCTGTTTTTTTAGCTAACATTAAATCACGTTCAACCGATTTATATTCAGATTCATTAGATATTGAAGGGATATTATTTTTTTTTGAAAATAAACATTGATTAATACTTCCGTTAGGTTTAATGAATTTTAAATCTTCACAATGAGCAGAAATTATTGAACTATTATTTTTTACTTCTTTCATTGCTTTTAACATTAGATTTTGATCAGAAACACCCGTTCCATCATCAGAAAACCCTATTGCATATTTAGAAATCTTTTTGATATCGACAATTTCACCTTTTCCTTTTCTTCCTTTTGTAATTGAACAAAAAGGATAAACATTAATTAATGCTTTATCTTTAATTAATTTTAAAAGGTTTTTAACAGTTTCTAATGAATCTGTATTGGGATTTAAATTAGGCATGCAACAGATATCAGTATATCCTCCATGAGCTGCTGCTTTAGTTCCAGATTTTATTGTTTCTTTATATTCGTATCCAGGTTCTCTTAAATGAGTATGAACATCGATTAATCCAGGAACAAGAATATGATTTTTAAAATCATATATTTTACAAGGATAATTAATATTTTTTTTAATTTCTTTAATTTTTCCTTGGGAAATAAAAACATCCGTTTGAATTAATTTATTATTAGTTAATACTTTGGAGTTTTTAATAATGAAGTCCATAATTATTTTTTTAACAATTTAACTAAAACTGCCATTCTTACAAAAACACCATTATTTACTTGTTTGAAGATTCTAGCTTTTGAACATTCAATGGTATCATCATTCATTTCAACATTTCTATTAATTGGTGCAGGGTGAATGATAATACTTTTTTCTTTCATTTTACTAACTCTTTCTTTATTTAAACCATATAACGTGTTATATGAAGTTTCAATTTTAATATGTTGTTCTAATCTTTCGTTTTGAATTCTTAACATATTAATAACATCTACTTTTGGAATATATTCATCAAAATCTACATATTGATATTTTTTATCTTGTAAATATTCAGGAGCTGAAATAAATACTTCCATTCCTAAACGACGCATATTTTCAATGTTTGAATGAGCAACACGTGAATGAGCGATATCTCCAACCACTAATACTTTTAAACCTTTAAAAGAACCAAATTCTTCTTTAATCGTTAATAAATCTAATAATGTTTGCGTTGGATGATCTAATACACCATCACCACCATTAACTATTGGAATATTAATTTTTCCTTTTAGTTTTTCATATCATTTATTTTTACGATCTCTAATAACTAAACAATCTACTCCAAAACTTTCAAATGTCTTAATAGTATCATAAAAAGACTCTCCCTTATTTAAAGATGATGAACTAGCACTAAAATCAATTACTTTACAATTTAACTTATGTTCTGCTGTTGAAAAACTATAATGTGTTCTAGTAGATGGTTCAAAAAATAAATTTGCTACAATTTTTCCATTTAAATCTACTTTTACTTTATTCTTTTTTAGGTCAAGAGCTAAATCTAATATATCATTAATTTCTTCTGTTGATAGGTCTAATAAACTAAATAAATTATTCATAAATTATTTACTATATTTATAACACAAAAAACATGTTATTTTTAAAAATAAAATATTAGAGCAAAACAATCAATTATTGATAGTTTAATTATGTATAATTAATATGACTTCATATTTTATGAAAAAAAATAACAAGATTAAAGTAGCAGATGCTAATGAATTAGTGGCAAACATAGCATATAAATTAAGTGAAGTTGTTGGTTTATATCCAATTACCCCTTCTACCCCATTAGCTGAAACAGTTGATAGATTACAACAGGCTAAATTAAAAAACATTTTTGATCAAATTATTCAAATTATAGAAATGCAATCTGAAGAAGGGGCGGCCAGTGTGGTCCATGGAGCGCTTTTAAACGGTTGTTTATCTTCTACTTTTACTAGTTCTCAAGGTTTATTGTTAATGATTCCTGTAATGTATAAATTATCAGGCGAATGTTTACCGGCAGTATTTCATATTGCAGCAAGAGCTATTGCTACTCATGCTTTAAGTATTTTTGGTGATCACCAAGATGTTATGGGCACTAGAGCAACAGGATTTTGTATTTTAAATTCTAACAACCCACAAGAAGCTCAAGATCTTGCATTGATAGCTCATTTATCAGCTATTAAATCTTCTTTACCGTTTATTCATTTCTTTGATGGTTTTAGAACTTCACATGAAATTAACAAAGTTTCTTTAATTGATGATTCAGACATAAAAAAATTATTTCCAAAAAAAGAATATCAAGAATTTAAATCAAGATCAATTAGTTGTTTCAATCCAAAACAAACAGGCACAAGTCAAAACCCTGATATTTATTTTCAAAATAGAGAAGCAGCTAATAAACTTTATGAAAAAGTTTATGATAATGTTTCAACTATTATGAAACAATTTAATCAATTAAAAGGGACAAATTATCAACCTTTTAACTATTATGGAGACAAAAACGCTCAAACAATTATTGTTTCAATGGGTAGTTCTTGTGATACAATTCAAACAACAATCGATTTTTTAAAGAAAAAAACTACAAAGAAAATAGGTTTAGTAAAAGTTAGATTATTTAATCCATTTAATGAAAAAGAATTTTCTAAACTTATACCAAATTCAGCAAAACAAATTATTGTTCTTGATAGAACAAAAGAACCAGGAGCAATTGCAGAACCATTATTTTTGAACGTTGTTAAATCATTGTATGAAAGAAAATTAGATATTTTAGGCGGAAGATATGGATTAGGTGGAAAAGATTTTACACCAAATGATGTAATTGCTATTTTTGAAAACGCATGATCTAAAAAACCTAAAACTAAATTTACAGTTGGAATTAATGATGATGTAACATTTTTATCATTATCAAAAAACAAAATAAAATATGTTGAACAAAACAAAATTTATGAATGTAAATTTTATGGTTTAGGTTCTGATGGAACCGTGTCAGCTAATAAGAATTCAATAAAAATTATTGGTGAATGTACAGATAAATATGTTCAAGGTTTTTTCGTATATGATTCTAAAAAATCTAATGGGATAACTGTTTCTCATCTAAGATTTTCTGATAAAATTATTTCTCATCCTTTTTTAATAAATTCAGCAAATTTTATTGGAATACATAATTATTCATATATTCATAAATATGACATGTTAGAAGATTTAAAAGATAATGGAATAGTTTTATTAAACACCACATTATCAGAAGAACAATTAAGTCGTGATTTACCAGAAAACTTTAAAATAAAATTAAAAAATAAAAAAGCTAAATTATTCATAATTAATGCAAATAAATTAGCAGTTAAAATCGGATTAAAAAATAAAATTAATTTAATTATGCAAACAGCATTTTTTAAATTATTAAATATTTTTGATTTTGATTTTATCAAACAAAAATTAATTAATTTTGCAACAAAAACATATGCATCTAAAGGAGAAAAATTAATTGAAGCAAACAAAAAAGCTATTTTAGAAGCACAAGAACATATCAAAGAAATAGATATCAATAATTTATTTAAAAATAAATCTAAACCATTTACTAATTCATTAAAAGTTAGTGAATATTATAAAAAATTCTGTCAACCAATTCTTTCTTTAAAAGGAGATGATTTACCCGTTTCTTCGTTTAGTTCATCAGGAGCAGTCCCAACTAATACTACAAAATACGAAAAACGGTCAATTGCTTCATATATCCCTAAATGGATTTCTGAAAATTGTATTCAATGTGGTCAATGTTCATTAATTTGTCCACAATCAGCTATCAGAACATATTTAATTGACAATTCAGAAATTAAAAATTTAGGTCCAAATACAAAAGTAGTTAAAGCAATTGGTTTTCAAAATAAAAGCTATGTTATTCAAGTTAGTCCAGATGATTGTACAGGATGTTTATTATGTATTAGTTCTTGTATAGCTAAAAATAAAGCTCTTATGCCAATTGCTTACGAAGGACAAAGCAAAATAGAAGAATTAAATAAATATCAAGCAATTTCAACACATGCAGATAAAAATATTAATACTATTTTTAAAAAAGAAACAGTAAAAGGCATTCAATTCTATCCAAATTATTTTGAATTTAGTGGTGCTTGTTCTGGTTGTGGAGAAACACCTTATATTAGACTTCTTACTAAATTATTTGGAAATAAAATGTTAATAGCAAATGCTACAGGTTGTTCGTCAATATATGGCGGTTCAGCTCCTACATGTCCTTATATTACAGATCAAAATAATTTAGGCCCAAGTTGATCTAATAGTTTATTTGAAAATAATGCAGAATTTGGAATAGGAATCTTATTAGCTAATGAGCAAAAAAAACAACAATCGTTTGCTAAATTAGAAACAATTGTTAATGAAATTAAAAATCAAGAAATTAAACAAGGTTTTGAAGGTATTAAAACACAAGATAGTAACATAGATAATACATCAAAAATTATTAGTTTTATTGAATTATTAAAAAAACACAAAATTCAAAATTCAATAATTAGTCAAATTGAAAACATGAAAGATGATTTAATTAACAAAACCATTTGAATTGTTGGTGGTGATGGATGAGCATATGATATCGGCTTTGGCGGTTTAGACCATGTTTTATCATTAAATAAAAAAATTAATATTCTTGTTTTAAACAATCAATTATATTCAAATACTGGAGGACAAACTTCCAAAGCAACTCCAATTGGTTCTGTTGCAAAATTTAGTCTTGATGGAAAAAACAATCAAGCGAAAGATTTAGCGGCAATAGCTATGACATATAAAAATGTTTATGTTGCTCAAATTTGTATTGGTGCTAATCCACAACAAGCTATAAATGCTTTTGTAGAAGCCAATAATTACCCTGGCACATCTTTAATAATTGCATATTGTCCATGTATTGAACAAGGTTTAAATATGTCTCAAGCACACGTTCAAATGAAAAAAGCTGTTGCTTCAGGATATTGAAAACTTTTCCGTTACAATCCGTTAAATGAAAAACCAATGACAATCGATTCAAATTTTTCAGATAAACAATTACTTAAGGAATATGAATTAAATGAAAATAGATTTGCTCAACTTTATAAAAAAAATGTTGACAAAGCTAATAACTATTTAGATCAATTACAATCAAAAATTGATTTTGATAAGGAAAAATATGAAAAAAATTAAATTAATTGGGATTGACTTAGATGGAACATTAATATCTAAATTTAAAAAGATATCTAAAAAAAATGCTTCATCAATAAAAAAAGCAATTGATAATGGTATTTCATGTGCTATTATTACAGGTAGATCTATTGTATCATCAAAAAAAATTAAAGATGAATTAGATTTTAAAACGCAATCAATTGGTAGGTTCTTAGTTTCATTTAATGGGTCTTCAATAATAGATTTTTATGAGAATAAAACATATGAAACATTTATTGATTCTAAAATAGCTAAAGAAATCCATCATTTATCATTAAAATGAAAATTAAATTCATGATATTACACTAAAGAAGCAACATTAAATGGTGCAGTTGAAGTGGAAGGATACAAACCGTTTTTACTAACTAAAATTTTTAAAAATTTAAATTTAAAAAAAGTTACCAATCCAAATAAACTTTCATCTTATAAAATTAACATCTTATCTTTTTCAAAAAGAAAAATTTCAAATATTTATAAATTATTAACTGATAAGTATAAGGAAAAATTAAATTTTTCTTTATCACATAAAAGATTAATCGAAATTACTCCTAAAGACATTGATAAAGGATATGCGATTAACTTCATACAAAAAAAACTAAATATTTTACCAGATGAAACAGCATACTTTGGTGATTCAATGAATGACTATCCAGCATTTAAACAATCTAGAGTAAAATTTTTAGTAAAGTCTAATAAAAAAGCATTAATAGAACAAGCCACTTATATTATTGATACTAAACAAGATGCAGCAGCTTATGGAATAGACAAATTTATTTTGAATAACCAAAACAAAAAAGTCAAATTATTAGCAAGTGATTTAGATGGCACATTATTAGATAATGAATTAAAAATTATCTTACCTGAAGTAAAAAAAGCAATTAAAGATAATGTGGATTGTTCCAATTTATATTTTGCTATTGCAACAGGAAGAAATTTAGATGATATTGATCTAATACTAAATTCAATTGATATTAAAAACAAATATCGTTTATTTGCTATTTCAAATAATGGCTCTTCTCTATATGACTATAAAACAAATAGTTATTTATTTAATAACACATTAAAACCTTTGGAAGTATATAAATTAACGTTAGAAATCATCAAAATTCATAAAACTCAAAAATATGGAAAAATTGCTTTTTATTTACATTTAATTCAAGATCCACAACAAATTAAAAATAAAATAGTACAAAAACTATATTGTTATAATTTACCTTTTGTTAAAGAGAGATTATCAAAAATGTCTCCAAACATGATAAAACATTCATGAGCAAAAAAAGAATTTGTTGAAATTAAATCATATAAAAATATAAAAGATGTAAATAAAATAGTTTTATTTACTCAATCGCAAGAATCAAGTCAAGAAATTAGAGATTATCTAGTTAAAACATTTCCAAGTTTTAATATCACATGCTCATCAAAATTAAATGTTGAAATTAATACTAATAATTCTTCAAAAGGACATGCATTAAATTTTCTATGTAAATATTTAGATATTTCTCCAAATGAAACGATAGCTGTTGGAGATGAAGAAAATGATATTAGCATGTTAAAACTATCAGGTCATTCAGTTACTCTTTCAACTAGTAAAGAAATTGTTGTTAAATCTGCAAAACATTGTTTTGATTTACCACCATCAAAAATAGTAAAAAAAGCTTTGGAGGAAATTAAATAATTATGATTAAAGATTATCAAACAAGAATATTTAACCAAATTAAAATAGTTTTAGATAAAAACAAAACATGTATTTTGAAAAAAAGTACTTATATCAAAAAATTTTACAATGAAATAAATTGATTAGTTTCTCTTCCTAAACCATTAAAAAAATATTCCCCAAAAATTATTGATTACTCATTAGATTTAAATAATTTATTCCTTAAATATGAATTAATAGAAGGAAAAACCGTTCACGATAAATTAATAGGTGAAATTATAAAAAACGAAAAACAAGATTTGAAATATTGAGAAAAATTATCTAAACAATGTTACTCATTTATAAATCAAAATAAAAAATATCGACCTAAGAAATTTGATAATATTGAATGAGATTATAATTTATTATCATTTTATATTATTAAAACTATAAAAAGATTAGAGGAAATTAATAAAGAAACCCTTTCGTTTTTCTTCAAAGGAGAATCGGTGATTATTAATAATAAAAAATATCCATCTGTTCCTAAAATATTAACTTATTTAAAAAAAATTCAAAATAACATTAGATTAACAAAACAAATTCCTGAAATATGAAATAATATTTTGAAAAAATATGAAGATCGAATTTGCATAACCCATGGAGATTTTACTTTTTCAAATATTTTTTTAGATGAAAAAAACATAAAAGTTATTGATCCTCGCGGTTCTTTTGGGACTAGCTTAAAATATGGTGATTCATATACCGATTATGCAAAAATTTATCAATCAGTTTTTGCTTATTATGACTTAATTATTTCAAATCAATTTACTATATCAACAAATAAAAATAAGATAAATTTCAAAATCAAAGATACAGATAAAATGAAATATATTCAAAAAGCATTTAAAGACAACTTTTTCAAAAATGACGAAATATTTTGTTTATCAAAATTTATAGTTTCACTTTTCTATCTAACAATGATAAATTTTCATTCAGAAAATATTTTCCATCAAATAATGTTTTTATCATTAGGAATTATTTTATTTTCTGAATCAATAAATGTATGAAAGTTTTAATTTGTGCAGCAGGTGCGAGCAGTCGATTTATTAAAGCTGGTTTTACTAAACCAAAATATGAATTAAAGATTAAAGGCAAAACTTTATTTTATATTGCTCTTTCATCATTAAAAAAATTTTTTCAACATGAATTTATTTTGATACTAAATAAGAAATTTTTTAATAAAAATTTTATAGATAAAGAAATGTATAAATTAGGTATAAAAAAATATCAAGTTGTTGTTTTGGATAAAATTACTGATGGTCAAGCAACAACTGTATATAAGGCAAAAAAATATCTAAAACCAAATGATAGTATATTTATTTACAATATTGACACATATTTAAATCCAAAATCAATAAAACTAAATGATTTTAAATATGATGGATGTGCTTCAGTTGCATTTGTAAAAAAAGGAGATCGTTTTTCTTTCTTTAAATTAGATAAAAATATGTTTTCTATCCAAGCAGCTGAGAAAAAAAGAATTTCTAATTATGCATCAATTGGGTTTTATTATTTTAAAAAATGATTCGATTATTTAGAAATATATAAATTAAAAAAACAAGAAATAATTGAAAATTATAGAGAAGCATATATTACACCAATGTATCAATACATGATTGAAAAAAATAAAAAAATTAAATGTACTTTAATTAAAAAGAATAATTATTATGATTTTGGAACTCCAGAAGATATTGTAAAGTACGATAAAAACTTTTTTATAAATAATAAAATTAAAAATTAAATTTATAAAGTTGACAATTTTTTGCTGAATGGATTAGATCTTTTTCATCTTTATTAAAAAAATATTTAATAAGACGATAAACTCAAGCATGAGAAATAATTAAAATATTTTGTTCTTTTGATTTAGTAATATCATTCATAAATGGAAAAATTCTTTTTTCATACATATCTTGTATTTTTTCAACACCATAAATATTAGTATTTAATTTCCAATCAGCTAAAGTAATCTTATCTTGTAAAGTAGTAACTTTTGATTCTAACTGTCCAAAATTTCTTTCTATTAATCTTTGATCAATAACAATACAACATTTTTTATTTTCAGATATGTAATTTGCTAATATTTTTGCTCTTTTTAATGGAGAAGTATAAATAATATCAATTTTCAAATTTTTTATTTGTTCTAAAGCATTTTTTAAATCATTTTCGCATTGATTAAAAGTGATATCTACATCTGTTTGTCCACATCAATAATTTAGTTTATTATGACTACAAGTAGGATGACGAAAAAAATATATGTTTTTCATTTACTTAATTAATTATAATTAATAATTATTAATTCACATATGTTGTTGGATTCAAAAGATAAATATCATAAGGTAAATTTTTTCAAATCTTTATTTTTAAGAATTTATATAATTATTGTCTCAATAATATCAGTTTCTTTATTTATCAATAATATCATAACAAATGCATCAGCAGAAAAATATTTTTTAGTTACTGAAATTATTTTATTTTTAAATTCATTTCCATTAATTTTTTCTGGAATATTTGATTCGATATTTGATAAAAAAATAATGAAAGAATTTGCTTTTGAATGTCTAGATATTATTCACAACACAAAAATGCCAAAAAAACAATCAAAAGTTGTTTATGTTTATACCATTCATAACGATTTCATGCCTGGAAGATTATTACAAACAATGCAACAAACATATAAAAATATTGAATATTGAATATCTGACGGCTCATCAAATAAAGAAGTTATAAATGAAGTTAATGAATTTGTTAAAAAAAACAAAAATGTAAATTTATATCGATTACCAAAAGAATCAAAAAACAAAGCAGATAATTTAAATACTTTTTTAAAAAATGTTAAACCACAATATGATTTTTTATTAATTTCAGATGCTGATGAAGTAATTCATAAAGATTTTGTCTATTCAGCAATTAGATTTTTTTATTCTGAAAAAAATATTAATTTAGCATATATTTCATCATTTAATGATTGTTATCATGAAAAATATTTATTTTCATATGCTACAAAAAAAAGAGAAACACAAACTTTTTATAAAGATTTATTTCATAATTTTAAAACAGGACATTTTCCAAATTTATATTCAGCGTCATGTTTATTATCAGCTAAATTTATGAAGGATATAAATAACGTTTTTCCTAAAGGAAATTATGAAGATTTCTATACCGAAGCTCTTGCCGTTAAAAAACAATGAAATTCTTTAATTTTACCTATTACTTGCTCTTTATATCAAAATGATCAGACAAGTAGACATTTTTTCAAAAGAATTTTAAGAATTTATGATTGAAAAATTCAATGATGAAAAAAAGAAAAACCATTTAAATGACACAATGAAAAATATCAATCATGATTTTTAAATGGTCTTTCTTGTTTTTTTAAACCATTTTATTTTTTAATTGCAATTATTTTATTTTCAGTTCTTTTTTATATTTTTTGAAATTATTGAGCAATAATACGAGATCAAAAAATTTTTTTAATATCAGTAATTGTTCAATTATTTTGCATTGCTTTTTATTATTCAGTTTCAACATTTTGATGAGCTTCGAAAATAAATAAAGGTTTTTTAAATAATTTTCTTTATTCAATTTTTACAGTCCTTTATTCGCTTGGTTTTGTACAGAAAATGATTTATCATTTTGTCAAAACGGTTTTCTTTAATAAATATTCTGAATTCGGTGGATCACCTAAAAGAAAAATTGACAACCGAATATTAAGAGCAAACAATGAATGTTTAATTAATTACTTATTATTATTTATTTATGCAATTTTTCTTGTTATATTAAATACAACATTTTATTATTTAAATTTAATTAATAGTTTACTTTATCTATTTATTTTATTAAATTTATTTTTTGGAATATTCTTTTTATCTAATTTTTCAATAATAATTTTAGCTAATCTTTCTTGTATTGTATGAGATAAAAATTATGATCCAATGAAGTTTATTTATGTAAAAAATGATTTCTTAAAATTTAAAAAAATTAAAAATGAATATTATGCGAAAAATCACGTATCACATAAAATTGATTAATTTTTAAAAAATAAATATATATTTATATAAAATATAAATAATTACTAAAATGAAAAAAAATTATTTAGTTTTAGAAAACATCTCAAAAACGTATGATGATGGTTATCAAGCAGTAGATAAAATAAACATTAAAATCAACAAAGGAGATTTTATAACTATTTTAGGACCTTCAGGATGTGGAAAGACAACAATCTTAAAGATGATTGCTGGTTTTGAATTTCCTACGACAGGAAAAATTTTATTAAATAATATTGATATAAAAGATTTACCAATTAATAAAAGACCAACATCAACTGTTTTTCAAGATTATGCATTATTTCCTAATATGTCTGTATATAAAAACATTACATATGGATTAAAAATAATGCGTAAGCCTCTTAAAAATATTTCTGTTCAAGAAAAGAAAAAAAGAGAAAAAATATATCGAGAAGCATTAAAAGATTCATTATCGCAAACAAAAAAATTAATTCGTCAACAAAAACTAATTCAAAAAAAAATTAATGAATATGATCAAATCTATAATCGATACCCTGAATTAAAATCAATTAAGCATATGCGTTATGCTCAATATATCAATCGTTATGATTCTTTATTGGCTAAATTGGAAAACAAATTTGGTTCAACAAGAATTAAGAAAAAATCTTTCATTAACATTAAGTTATTTTTTTCAAAAATTTTTAATAAAAAAACACCACCAAAATTAAATTTAAAAAAATATAACAAATATGAACAAGCAGTTATCAAATTGCAAGCTTGGTATCGTTTTAAAACACCGATCGATCGAAAAATAGATATTTTAAAATTTAAAAATTTTAAAATCGAAAAAGAAATTGCATATTGAGCAGTATATCCGGATGTAATGTATGAAAAATTTGATGATAAATTTACCACAAGAAAATTAACAAAAAAAGAAATTGAAAATCGGGCAAATAAAATGATTGATTTAGTTGGATTAAAAGGTTTTGAAAACAAATACCCAGATGACTTGTCAGGTGGAATGAAGCAAAGAGTTGCTTTAGCAAGATCATTAGTTATAGAGCCAGAAATATTATTATTAGATGAACCATTATCAGCTTTAGATGCAAAAGTTAGAGTACAAATGCAAAAATTGTTGAGAAACATTCATGAAAAATTAAAAATAACTTTTATTTTAGTAACACACGACCAAGAAGAAGCATTAACACTTTCTAATAAAATTGTTGTTATGGATAAAGGTAAAATTAAACAAATTGGTTCTCCTAAATTAGTTTATGAAGAGCCAGAATCGTTATATGTAGCTAAATTTATTGGTTCTGCAAATATTTTTGACGGAAAGTTTATTGATCATAAAACAGTTTTATTAAATAATAAGAAAATAAATTTCTTGCCACAAAATAATCTAAACAACCTAGACAATGGGAAAGAAGTTAATATTATTATTCGTCCTGAGGATATTAAAATTGTAGAAAAAAATAAAGGTTTTTTTAATACTTCAATTAGGTCTGTCATTTATAAAGGGGAAACATATTTAATTTCATGTAATTGAAAAGGAAAAAGTATTTTAATTAAAACAACAGAAAAATATAATCGTGATTCAATGATTGGGATTTCATGAAATTTAGATGCTATTCATGTTATCCCTAAAGAACAAATATATAAAAATGAATTTTTTGATCCAATTTAATTATGTTTAGAAAAAAAATTAATAATAAAATTTTGTTAACAATCCCTTATTTAATAATATCATTGGTGTTTCTTGTTATTCCTACTATTATGATTTTTATTAAACCTTTTATACAAGTTGATAATTATTCAATTGCTGATAATTGAAACTTTATTGATAATTTTATTTGATCTAAAATATTTATTACAGCAATTGATGCTTTTATTACAACAATAGTATGTATTTTAATTTCTTATCCTTTAGCATATTTTATTGCTTTTGATAGTTCAAGAAGATTTAGAGTTATTAGTTTGCTTTTAGTAACAACTCCAATTTGAATGAGTTTTTTAATTAAATTGACAGGGTTAAAAACTTTTTTTGATACATGTAATGGTTATGAAAACTCAACAAGTGGTGAAATATTTACAATTATTGGTTTAGTTTATTTATATTTACCATTTATGGTATTACCAATTTATAACGTTTTGTCAGATTTACCAAAAAACTTAATTTTTGCAAGTAAAGATTTAGGACACAATTCATGAACAACATTTATTAGTGTTATTGTTCCTTATACAAAAAATGCATTGTTTTCTGGAATTACTTTAGTATTTTTACCTTCATTAACAACAGTAGCAGTGTCAAATGTATTAAATAATCAACCATCAGGATCTTTAATTGGAAGTATTTTAATGGACGAAGGACAATTAGCTATCACAAGTCAAATTTCTTTAGCTCGTGTTTCAACACTAAGTTTAATAATTGTTTTATTGCTATTAATGGGATGAATTTTGATTATGGTTATTAAAAAAACTTATTTAAAATTAATGAAAAAATAATATGACATTACTTACTAGAACAAAATTTTCTTTTCTAAATTTTTTAAAAAGAACTTATATCTATTTAGTTCTATTGTTGATTTATATTCCAATGATAATAATTATCATTATTAGTTTCAATGGTCAAACAAATAAAGGTAATATTAATTTAAACTTTGGTGTACCAACAGTTGTTAATTATGTATTGCTTTTTAAGGACAGTGATTTTTTAAATGCATTATTTAATTCAATTTTATTAGCAATATGTGTTGCGCCAATCTCAGTGTTTATTGCTATTATTACATGTTTTGGTATTTGGAATAATAAAAATATTAAAGCAAAAGCTGTCATGGGAATTACTAAAGTATCAATTGTAAATCCAGACATTATTACAGGAATAAGTTTATCATTGTTATTTATTTCTAGTTTTTTACCAATTGGAATTAATTTAGGATTTTTTACAGTGTTACTAGCCCATATTTCATTTTGTGTTCCTTATGCCATTATTGCGATATATCCTAGAATGCAAAAAATGAAGGTTAATTTAATTAATGCAAGTTATGATTTAGGTTATTCGAAAATTTCAACATTCTTTCATGTGATTTTAAAATATTTGATGCCATCAATTATTAGTGCATTAATTATTGTTGTTTCTTTATCTTTTGATGATTTTGTTATTACTAATTTAGTAAACGGATCGTTTTCAACTATTTCAACAGAAATCTATTCTGCTAGAAAAGGAATTAAAGCATGAGTTGTTACTTTTGGAGCAATAACTATTATGATTACTTTTTTAATAGTATTAATAAATTTATTTATTAAAAGAAAGGATAAAAAATAATGAAAAAGAAATTATTTTTTATACCTCTTTTATTTAGTATTGCACTTTCATCATTATTTTTATCATCATGTTCAAATGATAAAATAGTTTTTGCTAATTATCAATCATACATGTCAGTGGACATTCAAAATCAATTTGAAAAAAAATATAATACAAAGTTTTTGTCTTACGGAACTAACGAAGAGATTGAAAGTAAATTTGGAAACTTTTATGATATTGCAATTCCTTCTGTATATGAACAAATTGAATTAATTAAAAAAGGGTATTTATTAAAATTAGATTGAAATGTTTTTGATATTACTGTTAATGGAACAAAAATTACAAACGGGTTACAAGCAAGAGATACAGATGGGTTATTTACCAATTCTATTAGAACAATTATAACACTAACTGATGAAAATTATCAGAGAGAAGGAATTATTAGTTCCACTGAATCAATTTTAGATTATGGTATTCCTTATTTTTTACAAAAATTTATTTTTGCATATAAAGGAACTGAAATTCCGTCTCTTTCTGCAAGTATAACATGAGAAGAAATATTAAATGATATTAATTCAAATAACCCGATTGATGAAAGATTTAAACCAAACAAGGAACGTAAAATTGGTGTAATTGATGATGTCAGATCGGTATATGGTTTATCTAATTTAGTTTATACAAATAATGAGTCCGTTAATCCTTCTGAAAAAATCACAAGCATTAATGATTTTGAAAATGTGTATAAAAGATTTTCTGATAATTTTTATAAAGGATATACATATTTTAATTCTGATTCTAATCAAATTATTACAGGTTTAGCTAATCATTATCCTAATGGTTTATCTAGTGCAATTGCATACAATGGAGATGTTTTATATGCTGCCACAGGAGGAGGAATATATGATGAGGTTGATCCAAATAATTTTCATATTACTAATTTAGATAAATCATTAATTGCCCTAGATATGGTAGTAATAAATAAAAAAAATCAAAATCAAACAAACAAACTAAATCAAATTTATCAAATGATAAGAGAATTAGTATTATCAGGAACAAGTGATAATGATGGAGAGATATATTCTTTAGACGAATCAGGTAATTATATTTATAATTCAATGAACAATTTTGATTTTGTAAACTATACTTCACCTTTATATAAAATTAATGAATATGTGGAAAATGGAAATTATTTTTCATATTCTAATCAACAATTAAATGAGTTATGTAAAAAAATTTATCAAATTAACATTGATGAAAATTCATTTAATTTATTTGAAAAAAACATTTCAGATTTATCTAAATCTAATATGCAATATGCATATTATCGAATTAAACAAAATCTTTAAATTTTCACCCCCTCTTGCGTTTTTTTATATAATATTTATATAATTGTAGGTTTATGAAAAAAATCAAAACAATCAACAAACTATTAAGTTCATTAACATTATTAAGTTCATTATCAGCTATTGGATCTAATAATCAATATCAAAATACACAAAACGTTATTACTGAAAATAGTAAGAACACATTAAATAATTACATTTCAAATGAAACTAATGCTCAAAGAACAATGGGAAATATAACTGTTACTGTTGATGGTACAAAAATCACAGGATACATTGAAGGAGAGGGTAAATTAATAGTAGACTCAGATATTACTGAAATAGGTTCAAATGCTTTTAGTGGTAATAATGAAATTACTTCATTAGATACAACAAATGCATTAAATTTAGAAATAATTAATAATGAAAGTTTTTCTTCTTGTTCTAATTTATCAGGAAACATAATTTTTCCTTCTAATTTAAAAACCATAGGTATGTCTTCATTTGCTTTTTGTTCAAATATTTATAGCTTGAATTTTTCTAAAGCAACAAAATTAATAGAAATTAAAACAGCAGCCTTTCAACAATGTGAAAATCTAACAGGAGATTTAATAATTCCACCTAAAGTATTAGTTATAGATTCGTTTGCTTTTGCTTACACTAGACTTACCTCTTTAGATCTATCTAATGCTACAAATTTAACTACTATAGGAGAATATGCTTTTAATGATTGTTCAAATTTGTCAGGAGATTTAGTTATTCCATTTAATGTAACAAGTATTGGAAACAGTGCTTTTATGCGTTTAAACATCACATCATTAGATTTATCTAATGATACAAACTTAACTACTATAGGAAATTATGCTTTTTTATATTGTTCAATGTTAAAAGGAAATTTTATAATACCTGATAATATAACGCATATTGGCGATAACGCTTACACAGGAGTAAATTTTGATAATTTATATTTTTTATCTGAAACACCACCAAAATCATTTGGAAAAGATTGACAACCAACAATAAGTGGTAAAGTCTATGTCCCATCAGAAGCAGCTAAAGAAGCATATCTAGCTCAACCAAATTTCGGTTTTAATGAAGAAGAAGTAGAAATTGGTATTCCACCAGAACCAAGTCCAAAAAAATCTTACATCCCTTTAATCTTAGCATTGCTAATAGGTTTAGGAATTCCAGTTATTTTAGCAATTGCGTTTATTATTTGATATTTAACTAAAAAGAAAAAAACAACAGTTAAAATATAGTTAAAAAAATGAATTTATTTATATTTTTTTTTTTTTTTTTTTTTTT